>QKGJ01000177.1 GCA_003251275.1 Ignavibacteria bacterium | reverse complement strand
GTATGCATCACGCATGAATGGTCCGCGCAGTGACGAAGTCCGTATGCGTGGCCAATTTCGTGAATCAGTTCTTTTGATGTCCGTTCATGAAGCAGCGATACATCGGGTGGAAGGCCGTAGATCTCCGGCGAGAGCCTGTACGAGGAAGCGACTGCGACGTTGCCGCCAAGTTCGGCCTCGCCAAAAACATATGTGAAGATAGGACTAAAGAGATCGACCTCGCATACTGCAACCGTTATTCCATTCTGTGCTGGAATGAGCGCCTTCATCCGGAAAAGAATCTCGCGGGCATTGTACTGGCCCCGCCGGACATCATAGAATTCCTGGATATCAAATAACGGCTCCTGCACAACGGTGGAGACGGCGAGGATCTCGTCAATGGTCGAACACGCAAACGCAAGAAGGCGCTCGTCCACCTTTCCCAACGGCATCATTCCAACGCTTTTCATGCTTGCAGCGATTTGAGCCCAAACTTTTCGATCTTGTTGTAGAGGGTAGCCCTGTCGATGCCCAGAATGGTCGCGCTCCGGGAGATATTCCAGCCTGTTTCTCGGAGAACCTTCTCAATATACCGTCGCTCGATATCCTGCAACTTCATACCGTCGTTTTCCGTGGCGAGTCGTGATTGCACAGGGAGATGTTCCTTTAAGATGGTATCCCCGGTACACACCACCATGGCCCTTTCTATTGCATTCTCAAGCTCACGGACGTTTCCTGGCCACTGATACGATTTGAGCGCCTGTATGGCCTCAGGCGAAAACGACCTGATCGACCTGTTCATGGAGTGGGCAAATCTGTCGAGAAAAAAGTGGGCGAGTTTGGTGATATCTTTTCCCCTGCTGCGAAGAGGGGGAACCTCAATGGGAAAAACATTGATCCGGTAGTACAGATCGTCACGAAATGTTCCTTCCCTGACCATCTGTTCAAGGTTACAGTTGGTGGCACAGATAACACGAAAGTCGGAGTGAATGAGTTCGCTCCCGCCAAGCCGCATGAATTGTTTCGTTTCGATCACCCGAAGAAGATCCATCTGGGTCTTCACGTCGATGTTTCCCACTTCATCCAGAAACAATGTCCCGCCATCCGCAAGCTCGATCTTTCCCTTTCTTCTGTATTGAGCCCCTGTGAATGCACCCCTTTCGTGACCGAACAACTCGCTCTCGAGAAGCGATTCAGTCATGGCCCCACAGTTCACCGTGACAATGGGAAAGCAACTCCGTCTACCTTTGGAGTGAATTGCGCGCGCAACAAGCTCTTTCCCTGTACCGCTTTCTCCACGAATAAGCACCGTCGTATCCTGTCCCGCCACCGTTTCAATGAGTGATCGCACGTGATTCATCTCATCTGAATCTCCGATGATCTCCGTTTCGCCGGTCAATTCGCTGACCGTATCCCTGAGTCGCTGATTGTCCCGCACGAGTTCCTGCTGCTTCAACGCATTTTGAATGAGGTGGTCGAGGTAGTCGGGGTCTATCGGTTTGGTAACATAGTCATACGCCCCAAGCTTGAGCGCCTTCACGGCTGAATCAACCGATGCAAATGCGGTGATAATAATGACCGTGATGTTCTTGTCAATTTGTTTGACCCGTTCAAGAAGCTCAATTCCATCCATGCCCGGCATCTTGATGTCGACGAGAAGAATATTCCACTTGCCGCTTTGCAATTTGTTCAACGCTACCTTCCCGTTCTCCGCCGACTCTGCCCGGAATCCATCTTCCAAAAACCACTTCATAAGAGAATCACGAACGATCAGTTCATCATCGACAACGAGAATTCCGATGTCTTTCCTGGTCATGATAATTTTCCTTCCACCGAATGTTGCTCAATGACACTGTCTTCCTTGCGCAGAGGAAGGACAACGGAAATAGTTGTTCCCTTGCCCGGGGAAGATTCCACATCGATCGATCCTTGATGGCGACCGACTATTCCATACACCACCGCCAGCCCGAGCCCTACCCCCCGCCCATCGCTCTTTGTCGTGAAGAACGGTTCGAACATGTTCGTCTTCACTTCTTCCGTCATTCCCACCCCGTTATCCCGCACTTCCAGCAGGATACTCTTGCTGGTCTTCTGATCCTCGATCCGCACAGAAACAGACCCCGTGTTACCGGACGTGGAAGCAGTGACTGCCTCGATTCCATTCATGATCAGAGCCATCAACAGCTGCTGGATTTCTCCCGCGTCGCAGTACAATTCTCCCTCAGCAGTGCAGCTTCCTGAGAGACGGACGCCCTTCAACTCTGAGTGATGATTCATGAGGAGGAGGCTTTTGTCGAGAATCTCCTTGACGGGTACATTCCGGAAACTACTGCCCTGGCGCCGCGAGAACGACAACAGATTCTTCACGATATTTCCGCACCGCAGCGACTCATCGGCAAGGAGCTGAAGATCCTGCCGCAGGGGCTCCTTCTTCTCCGGGTCGAGTGCAAGCTTGTCTATTCGTTTCAAACTTAACCGGGCGAAGGTTAGAATACCTTCGAGGGGATTGTTGAGTTCATGAGCGACGGTCGAAGCCAGATTTCCAAGAGAGGCCATTTTTTCAATCCGGAGAAGGTGGCCGTGGATCCTA
>QKGJ01000334.1 GCA_003251275.1 Ignavibacteria bacterium | reverse complement strand
GTGTTGCTCATCTTCCGGACATGCGCATAGTGCGGACAAGGTGGTTGTCTTTCGTACCCGCATTTCAGACTGCAGTCTGATAATCGCGTTTATTGTCTCCGCAGCCGCCTGATGTTCATGGGCAACACTGATCTTGCCCTCCTGCCATAGTTCACCAATCTGTTTCATACCTGGACGAATGACAGAATCGTAGATGTCGGTAAGGCTGATATGATGTTGATACAAATACGAAAGGAATTCATACAGATCCGTTTGTTGTGGGGTTAAAGCCTTTTCGACAAAAGACTGCGCCATTAGATTGAAGTCTCTTCGAAGAACCGCCAACTCCAGTTTCCGTGAAACCTCATCAGTCTCGGAAAACGAAAGGATCCCGGTCGGAGAAAAACCGAATTCCTCAGCAAACTGGATAACATCCTTCATCCCAAATTTTCTGTGACCGCCGGGCGTTTTCTGGCACAGCAATCTCCCTTCATCAGCCCATCGCTTCACCGTTGTTTCGGTGACACTAAAGAGATTTGCGACCTCTGCGGTAGAAAGGGTTGTTTGTCTCATGAAACCGTCCTATGCGGTTGCCGTTTGAAGTTGTGAAGTTGAACGAGGCGTTCCTGCTCCGAGGTCTTCCAACACGCAAGACTCAGTAGCCGCCGCTGAAAGCAATACACCGGGGATACCTGCGCCGGGATGAGTTCCCGCCCCAACAAAATAGAGGCGTTTGATATCTTCGCTTCTGTTATGAGGGCGAAAGTATGCGCTCTGTGTTAATCTCGGTTCGATGCTGAAGGCACTACCGAGGTGGGCATTCAGGCGCGTGCCAAAGTCTTCTGGCGTAAAAAACTCCAGTACGTCAATGTTCTCCTGAAGTCCTTCCATGCCGAAATCATGTTCGAGGAAGTCAAGAATCTTTCTTGCATACATTGGAGTTTTGGTCTTCCAATCGATACCGCCGCCCAGATGTGGCACCGGCACCAACACATACATGCTCTCGCAGCCTGCCGGAGCCATGGAGGCGTCCGTGCGGGTCGGTACATGCAGATACATTGAGAAATCATCCGGGAGAATATGACGATCGAAAATGTCCTTTACCAACTCTCTATATCGACGGCTCAAAATGAGCGTATGATGAAGAAGGTTGGGATATTGTCTTCGGGTTCCGATGTACATCAGGAAACAGCTCATTGATATCTTCAGTTTGTCGATAGCCTTATCATTCCATCGCCGGCGATGCGCTGGCTTGATAAGATGTTTGTACACCCAGGGGACGTCGCCGTTTGATACAACACCGTCGACTGGTATGGCCTCACCGTTTACGACAATCCCTGTCGCCTGTCCATCCCTCACAATGATCTCTTGAACTTCTGCATCCGTTCTAATAGTACCACCCAATTCAAGGAAAAGTCTCTCAAAGGCCTTAACGAGACTATAGGTCCCACCCCGTGCAAACCAAACGCCGGCATTTCGTTCAAGGGAGGGAATCATTGCGTAGATGCTTGGAGTCCTGAACGGTGACCCTCCCACAAAGAGTGGATGAAAGGAGAAGGCAAAACGATGTCGCTCATCCTTGAAGTACCGCTTCACGTATGAGTACACAGGTCTGAATCCGCCGAGCGCAATTGCTTTTGGGGCAAACCTTGCCATTGTCTGCCATCTGAGAAATGGCTTTGCGCCAAGACCTTCAGTAATAACGGAGTCATAGATGGGCTGGATGCCGGCGAAAAACCGATCATATTGTTTCGCGTCATCCGGATCAAAGCGAGCCATCTCTGCTTTCATTTTCTCGGAGTCTCCGGAATAATCAAGGTGCGATCCGTCGTGAAAATAGATTCGATAAAAAGGGTCGAGGGGAATCAAGTCCAAATAATCTTCCAACCGTCTTCCCGCGGATAGAAAAACTTCTTTTATCAGAAATGGTGCCGTTATCAGTGAAGGGCCGGTATCAAAAGTATATCCCTCTTTCTTTATCTGGGATGCGCGACCTCCAACCATCGTACGCTTCTCGAATATGGTCACTTGAAAACCGCGAGCCTGCAAGCGAATCGCTGCTGCAAGACCCCCAAATCCCGACCCAATCAGGGCTAATTGCTTCATCAAATCCTCCAAAAACGGCTAAAAAAAGCCATCTCGTTGCGTACAGACCGATATATACGTTTTAACCGTTTTAATATAGGGCTACGCAGGCAAAGAGTCAAGGCCCAAAGTGATTCTTCCCCAATTGACACAAGCGGAACAGCCAAACTTCTCCAAAAACAAGAAGGCTCAGGGAGTTTCCCTGAGCCTTTTTCACTACGAAGAAAAGTATTTTACTCCACCAGCACTGTTTTTTCCAAAACAGTTATTCTAATGGAGGGGTCCGTCTTTTCAAGGATTGGCTTAATCCTGTCGACGTCGCCATAGAAAACCATCTGCATGTTCTTTGTGTCAAAGACCTCCTGTATCATTTTCCTCGCGCTCTCAAGTGTCACCGCATCGACCTTCCGATAGTACTCTTCCTTTGGCAGGAGTGGGATTCCATATCTATCCCGGTTCACGATGCTTGCCAGCTTGAAATTTGGATCAAGTTGGTATGCATAGCGGTTCTTGAACGCAATATTTCGCCGCGCCAAACCCTCCTGGAAATCCGGGTTATCGGGAAACGACTGTATGAGTCGAAGCATTTCTGGAATCAGTTTGTCGGAGGTTTCTGGTGTTGGATCGGCGTAGTACATGATTCTTCCTTGCAAGCCTCCATTGCGCTGTTGAAAGGCATACGCTCCATAACACCAGCCGTTCTTTCCTCTTAATACATCGAAGAGTAATCCCTGTGAGCTTCCCAACGCATCCACCACCAAGTCTAGATCGAAGCGGCGTTGGTCTGCTGGTGAAATCCCGGCGTGCGCCCATCGAAAGCGATCGTTTGTTGATTGGGGAAATGAAAAGATAAATGCCTCCCGCCCATTCGCGGGTGTAAATTCGACTTCCGGCTTGAGTTTGAATCCGTCGCTTTTTCTCCCCTCGGTAAAAAGAGAAGTTTTCTGCCCGAGCATGTTCCTGGGGAGATCTGAGATGGAGGTGATATAGAGGATGGACGTCCGGCGAGTATTGTCAAAGTACCGGACAACATCTTCTCTTGTAATACGCCCCAAGGCAGAACGTGACCCAAATTTTCCATAGCGACTTCCACTGTAAGCTACATAAGCCGCTGCTTGTGCAAGCACCCCGTCGGCATTCTCCAATGATGCCTCCAGCTGATTGAGCTTCTGCTTGCGAACAAGCTCAAGCTCCTCCTGCGGGAAACTTGCTTCCTTCATGATCGTGTTGACAAGATCAAGTGTCTCGTCAATGTGCTTTGAAAAACATGAAATCGTAACAGAGAAATCTGTTTGCGATACGTCGGCGTCCACATCGGCCCCGAGAAGCTCGAATTGCCGTGAAATCGCCTCTCGGGACATAGAGGGTGTCCCCCGAAAAAGAAGTCGTGCCGTCATATCAGCAACACCGGCAAGTTGTTCCGTCTCCTGCTGCTCGCCTGCTCCATGAAATACGAGCGTCAACCTGGTGGTCGGGACCCGGACATCCTGCTGGTAGTACATCGCGTTATTCTTGATCGTATCAGCAGCTCGTGTACCAACTACGCTCGCCGATATGAACAGGAGGGCGGTGAAGAGTACTTTTGTTCTCATGATTTTTTCTCCGGTTCCAATTTAACAGTCGTCGATCTTCCATTCAGGATATATTTGGTAATCACTCTCTTAATATCATCACGCGTCACCTTGTCAATCTGCCCTGCGACATTGATTTGGAATGCGAGGTCATCCGCGTAAATGTATCCGTCGCCGAGGAGTCCGGCAAGGGATGAGGGGTTCGTCACGGAACGGTAGAGATCCTTCAGGATATTGTTCTTCACAATCTGGATTTGATCGTCGCTAATGTTCCCGTCAGCAAGTTCTGTCATGGAATCATGAAAGACCTTTTCAATGTCTTCATAGGATTCCCCGTCCGAGAGCTGGACGTAGAATTCGAATGTCCCCATGTCCTTGGACATGTATGCGTCGGAGAAGAGAGAAGTGACCTTTGCATTATCGACAAGTCGTTGATTGAGAATTGCAGACTTCCCCGAAGTGAGTAAACGCCCCACCATGGAGAGTGCAGGGTAATCCGGATGCTGCATATTGGGAATATGCCAGACCTTTGCCATTGCCCTTTGCGTTGCATTCGGGTGTGTTACGGTGGCCGTTCGCTCCTCTTGCTGTGTCGGTTCAGCTGTCACGTCTCTCGTTTTCGTCTGACTGGGCTGGTAGGCGCCGTATCGATCTGCGACAATTTCCACAACCCTTTCCGGGTCCACGTCACCCACAACAAGGATCAATGCATTGTTCGGCGAATAGAAATTCTTGTAAAAATCCTTCGCTTCCTTCACGGTGAAACTCTTGATGGACGACTCCTCCCCGATACCGGAGTATTTGTAGGTATGCCTTGTGTAGGCGAGATTATACACCTTTTCCCAGAGAAAACGGGTTGGGTCAGACAATCCGCGTTTCTTTTCTGTGACCACGGCCCCTTTTTCCGTTTCGAACATTGCCGAATCGATCACCAGGTTGATCATGCGATCCGCTTCAATATCGGCAACCGCTTTGAATTTGTCTTCTGGAAATGAGAAGAAGTAGACGGTTTGATCGCGTGCGGTATACGCGTTTGTACCCCGGCCCCCGTTTTCATTCACAAACTTGTCGAATTCACCCATCGGGTGATTCTTCGTCTCACGGAACATCATATGTTCGAACAGGTGTGCGAGTCCCTGCCGACCTGGTGCCTCGTCGGCAGAGCCGGTCTTGAACCACGTTTGATAGGTAAACACCGGCGTCGTCGTATCACGGACAATGGCCACCTGCAGTCCGTTTGCAAGTTGGTAGTGAACGATTGTAAGACTCCCCAGCAGGTTCAACTCGTTGATCTTTTTGTAGTCGTGTTTGGGAGAAACGGCAGGTAGTTTGTCCTGGCTTATTGCGATTATTGCCGGCAGCAGAAGCAAAACGCTCCAAAAAATGAATCTCCTCGGATGCATTGTGATAGACATGTGAACCTCCTCATGAGAGTTTTGAAAACCGAAGGGGATGGGATGGAAAAAGCTCGATTAATCTACGAACAATCAACGTCGAATGTTACGACGATATCTTGCATTCCAAAACCTCGGTTGCTACCTTTGACCACCATGAAACGCCACTTGCGTGCACTTCTCTCAGACCTGCCCAACGGCCCGGGGGTTTATCTTTTCTATGGAACCGGCGACTACCTCTTATATGTCGGAAAGAGCGTAACGATTCGTACACGGGTACGATCCCACTTTGCTTCACCCGATGAGCGAGTGATGTGCAGACAGATTGTAAGGGTAGAGGCAAGGCAAACGGCAGGGGAACTTGGCGCCCTCCTTCTTGAATCACAACTCATCAAAGAACTCCGACCGCAATATAATGTGATGTCCCGCCAGAAAAGAAGATTGATCATTGCACGAAGAGTCTCGACGCACAATGGATACGCGAGCGTCATCCTCGAGGCGGTGAGCACAATTGACCCTCGCAAAGGGGGAGCGATCATGGCAATTTTTAAGACTCGGACACAGGCAAAAGAGTTCCTCGCATCTTCGGCGAGGGAATACGGACTCTGTCCGGGCGTTCTCGGGCTGGAGCGGACCACCCGATTCTGTTTCTGGTATCACTTGAAGCAATGTCGCGGCGCGTGCGGTGGTCTGGAAACTGTAGAGGACTATAATGCACGGTTTGAAGAGGCATTTGAGAAGCGGCGTATCAAGGCGTGGCCTTTCCCGGGAACGATTCTAATCGAAGAAAGCACCGGCGACGAGGGCGAGATATTCCTGGTGGACCATTGGTGCCTGCTCTACAGCTTTGTTTTTTCGCATACGAACTACAAGCTGCATGTCCGCGGCGCCCACCGGTTTGATTATGATAGCTACCGTATTCTCGCCGGCTACGTGCTGGATGAAGAAAACCGGTCGAAAATCCATCGACCGAGTCCGGAGGAACTCAGGGTACTCCTGCACCTGGCAGCTGCATAGGGTCACTCAAGGTTAAACGCAGATTCGGGTTCCATGCCTTCGTGGTACGTATTTTCCAATTCCTCCTCGAAAAAGAATTTTTCTTCTCCGAAAGCGGGCTCAAGTTCATCCAGCCAGAGTGCCTTTGGATTATTCTTCGCGAAGAACGGTCGCATCACCCAATCCGGGTTTCTCCCCTGAAGCATGCGAAGCGTGATGACCTCTTCGCCGTTCACCTTCCCCACACCGAGGACTTGCACCTTCCCCGGATTAGCAGACATGCTTGGCCCCCGCACGGTACGGGAGAGTCCGCTCACTTTCTTGTAGGCTTCGCGGAAGATTTCCCACGATCGCACAAGTGGAACTCCGAAGTAATGCTGCGCACCAGTATCCCTCACCACAAACATGTAATAGGGAATGCATCCGAGATTTACTTGCTCGCGCCACATTTGTGCCCACGCACCGGGATCATCGTTGATATGAGCCAGCAGAGGAGATTGAGTGCGGATCTCCGCTCCCGTCTCACGGACTCGATGAATCGCGGCCCGCACCGCTTCGGTCTTCAACTCTTGCGGATGATTGAAATGCGACATGAATGCCACGTGTATGCCTGCATCCACCGTCCGTTTGATGAGAGCAAGTAAGTCCTCTGCGTCATTATCCGTCAGAAACTTGTATGGCCAATACGCGAGCGCTTTTGTCCCTAATCGAATACGGCGCAAGTTGGGAAGCTTTGCTTTAACAAGAGCGTCGATATATGATCCGAGAATCTTCGTCGACATAATTAGCGGATCTCCCCCCGTAAAAAGTATGTCGCTCACCTCTTCGTGTTCCCGCAAATACCCAACAAGCAATTCCGTTTCTTTCATCGCAAACTTCATCCCGTCCAACCCGACAAATTGTGGCCAGCGGAAACAAAACGTGCAATACGCATGACATGTTTGTCCCTGGCTTGGGAAGAAAAGCACCGTCTCCCGATACTTGTGCTGCATGCCAAGAATCTTCTCACCCTTAAACTCCGGGACATTCTTCTCCATCTGCCCTGCTGGATGAGGATTGAGTTGCCACCGAATTCTCTGGGCGGCTTCATGCACGGTCTGTTTGTCCTCCTTATCAGACAGGAGAGTCGCCATTTGATCAAAATGCTCAGGGCGCAGCATCCCTTTTTGGGGAAAGGTGAGGACGTAGATCGGATCATCCGGCACTTTGTTCCAGTCTATCAATTCGTCGATCACGTACGAGTTCGCCTTAAACGGCAGTACGTTGCCGACGACCTCCATCGCAAAGAGATTCTCCTCCGACATGGTTTTCAGTTGAGGAATCTCTCTGAAGTTGTGCAGACTGTAGGATTTGTACTTGGGAGTGTTCATCCTCCATCCGCCTCCTTCCTTTTTCCTGACACGTGCATGAATTTTTTTAGGCTGAACAATGCATCATTCCTCATTTTAGTATTATTCTCGTGTCCACAACACTGAGCCCCTTTTCATAAACAATAATCGGGTTCAGATCGAGTTCGGCGATATGATCGTTGTATGCCTCCACGAAATTCGATACACCCAGGAGAAGATCGACAATGGCTGGTTTGTCGCATCCTGCCTGGCCGCGGATACCTTTCAAGATATCCCGGGCACGAATTTCTTCTAACATTTGCGGCGCAGATATCCCTCCAATGGGAAGAACCCGGAACGAAACATCCTTCAACACTTCCACCATGATGCCGCCGAGACCGAACATCATCACCGGTCCAAATTGTGGATCCTGCGTTACTCCAACGACGATCTCCACCCCCTTTGGCATCATAGGAGTGAGAATCACGCCGTTCATCTTTGCTCTCTGGTTCTGTCGTCTTGCCCGACCGATTAACAGATCAAACCCATCCTGCACCATGTCCTCATTTTTTAGATTGAGCAGCACTCCGCCAATATCGCTCTTGTGAAGAACGTCTGGTGAGAGGATCTTCATGACGACGGGATAGCCAATCCGCGCTGCCGCCTCCACGGCATCATCCGCCGTTACAGCGCATTCCCAAGGCGTGACGGGTATTCCATGAGAAAGGAGCATTTGCCGTGCTTCGCTTTCGATAAGGTTCTTGCGTCCTGCCTTGCGCACTTGGTGAAACAGGTCTGTCACTTCAGACTTTGTCTTTCCCTCGGAGTCGAGCACGAAGTTACTCCGATCGTGAGAGATGGAAAGGTGGTGGCCGTATTCATAAAGAACAGAGAGACATTTTGCTGCAATGTCAATCGACTCGTGCACCGGAACATGATGCTCTTTCAAAATGTCCAACGGACGGGATCGATACGAGGCATAGAGGCTGTGGACGACGATGGGTTTCCCGCTCTTCGCCGCAAGCGCCACAAGTTGTCGTGCCGCTTCTTCCTCAGTGGAAAGAAGGGAATCGGAAAACCGGAGATGATAACCGCCGAACAAACCAACAATCATCAACGCGTCAACAGCCGGATCGGCAATCAGTACCTCTGCACATTGTGCAAAGATTAGTGGATCGGCGTCCGTTGCGCCGGCAAGGTCAACCGGGTTCTGAATAATCAAGCTCCCGTTGAGTATCGTCTTCAACTGTTTGATCGTTGTTTTGCTAATATCGACAACGGAGAGATGATAGTCGGCAAGAGCGTCCGCCGCAAGAGCACCGTGACCTCCACCGTCTGACAGCACTGCGATTCGGTTGTCGGATAGCGGTTTTAATGTTGCTAGAGCCTCCGCGGCCGGGAATAGTTCGTCGGAATGATCAATCGTGATAATCCCCGCCCGCTTGAACGCAGTATTCGCCACAACAGATAGACCCGCAAGCGCGCCTGTGTGCGAATGCGCAGCCTGCCGACCTTTGTCCGAGCGGCCGCTTTTTAGGAGAACGATCGGCTTTTCCTCGACCGTTTGTTTCGCAACCTGCAGGAACTTTCTCCCGTCCCGCATGCCATCGACGAACATCACAATAATGTTCGTGTCGGCGTCTTTCCGGAAATAATCGAGATATTCGTGGAACTGAATGTCTGCCTCATTACCAACGCCAATGTATGCGCTAAAACCCAGATTGCTTTTGGCACGAATCTCTGTGATTAGGCTCAGCGCCATATTCCCGCTCTGCGAAAGGATGGCAACCGATCCCTTCGGGAGGTCCCTAATTCCGGTGAGATTCATGCAATGGTGGAGATTGAAGACCCCTGACGTATTTGGTCCGACAATACGCACGCCCTCCCTTTTCCCGATAGCCGTAATCTGTTGCTGCAATTTTATGCCATCGCTTCCAGTTTCTCCGAAGCCAACCGCAAGAACCACCGCGCCTTTTACATGCCTCTTCCCACACTGCTCAAGAACAGAGGGAACAATGGCCGCTGGCGTTGCGATGAGCGCAATGTCCACGTCTTCCTGCACCTCTTCAAGGCTCTTGAACACGGGAAGGCCTAGAATCTCCTTTTCCTTCGGGTTTATCGGATAAATCTTGCCGGGAAACTTGTCCCGCTGAAGAGATTGAATTGCCTGATACCCCCGCTTGCGGACGTCATTCGATGCACCGACAACGGCAATCGATCTCGGGCGAAGAACATGATTCAAAGTCTGGGGCATTTTATCGTCCGTGAAACTTTGGTGATCTCTTTTCCTTGAAGGCCTGCACCCCTTCAACCCAATCTTCGGAGGCAAAGCATCGGAGCAGGCCATCGACCTCTTTTTCCATCACCTTCTGGAGTTTCTCCCCGCGATGTTCAAGGAGATGCTGTTTCGCGATCGAAGCCGGG
>QKGJ01000331.1 GCA_003251275.1 Ignavibacteria bacterium | reverse complement strand
GTCCGGGAAAAAGGTTGGCATGCGCGTGCCCGGTTGCAGTTTAGCCGGGTCCGCAAGCCACTCCACAATCCACTCTGGCTTCAACCGGTCACGCGCCCTCCCCAGAAATGGGGCAAGGTCCGTGGTTGAAACTACAGACCCCGGTACAATCACACCCGATGGGTGGCACTTTGCACATTGAAAGTCTGTAAATATCTGTTTCCCTACCTTCAGATTTTCCGCGCTCAACGCGAATGATTGATAGTCTCGAATCTCAAGTTCTTGATCGCTAAGCCCAAGAAAATATTTTGTCAATAGATTGATTTCGTCATTGGTCAGATGAAAGGTTGGCATCCGAGTTGGAATCCACGGTCGAATAGAATTGGGCTGTCCAACGCGAGACGGATTCATTAAAAAGGAATGCAGCCAGGGTTCCTGCACCTTCTTTCCTTCTCCCGTGATGATTGGTGGAAGGTAAGCGGCATCGCTCGCCAGGACGCCGATGTGTCCGCCCGATTCCTCCAACTGGTGACATTGCTGACAATTGTACTTGATCGCAATCCGTCTCCCCTCCTCAATTTCCTTAATCTTCATGTCAAACTTCCGAACAAATTTCTTGTCCGGTTCATCTTTCGTTTCCGAAAGCAAGAACATGCGCAACAATGCAATCTCATCGTCTGAGAATGCAAACACCGGCATTTTCTGGACAATCCGGTCGGTCTGAAACGCTCTTGAATTTTTCAGTTTGTTCGTGATCCAGGCGACCCATGTATGCTCGACGTGCGTGTCACCGAAATCCATCTCCTCGACCCTTTTTCGTCCAAAGTTTGAAAGTGACACGCTAACGCGGCTCTCTTTCTCGAGGCCCGGAATCAAGTGACAACCTGTACATCCATATTCTCGTACAACCTTTCCGCCACGATTGATCAGTGTTGCTGAAGCCAGATCAGCTGAAAGGGGCGAGAATACTTTTTCATCTTTGAGTGTCATGAGATATGCAACGATATCTCTTGCTTCATTGTCCGTGAGCCGAAGATCAGGCATACGTGTGGTGGGATTATAATGCCGGGGATTTTTCACCCAGTCATATGCCCAGTCTGCATTGACCTTGCTGCCGATGTGAGTGAGCTCAGGCGCAATATCGTAACTGGTACCACGTTTTTCACGAACCGCTGTATTCTCTCCAATCGTATGGCAACCAAGGCAACCTACGCTCTCCACCAGCTTTTTTCCCTCACTCGCTCTCCCTGCGACATAGGAGCCCGAAAAAGAATAGTCGCCCTTAGCTGAAACGTCCATCAAGAAAGCGGTGGATGCAATGGCCTCTTCATCGGTCAATTTGAAGTTTGGCATGCGCGTATGCGCGTTGTAATCCCGGGGATTCTTTATCCAACGATAAACCCAATCAGGCGTGGTCTTCTTTCCAAGATGAGCGAGCTCCGGACCGATCTTTGCAATATCCGTGTATCCTTTGATTTCATGGCAGCCATGGCAACCGGATTCAAGCATAAGTCGTTTTGCCTGGTTAAATACCGGTGCGCCCTTTAGAACACTTTCATTCTCGTGACACTCGTTGCATGATGCCCATACGTCCTTGCTCTCCAGAATCGGATCTTCCCAGTAATGATCGCCAGGCCCGTGAGCGTATTCAACAGTTAATGCAGCACCTTGTCCGCGGTGGCAAGGGGTGCAGCCAAACACCTCAGGGTTATGCGCCTTCAGGAGTTCCGGATTGGAATGTTTCCTAAATGGTTGGGGAGCATCTTCCATCAAGTCTTCGGACCAACCCAAATGACACGTCTGGCACCGATCAATTCGCGCTTTCGGATCATTGAACGGATTTCGATCATAATCCAGCATCATCACTTGCTTTATTTCGATTGGCGCAGAACGGGCCCTAGAGAGTTTTGACTCGGTCTTATCGATTGGCCGGAGAAGATTTATCAACTTCGTCCGGGCATCCTTTTCCGCCTTCGTGTAAACATCAAGAATACCGGCCAGACTATCGCGCACACCTTCAAGCTTTTTCACAACAATTTGAAATGAGGCCATCTGACCTTCGTTCTCTTCCAGCTTTCCCTTCTGTCCAAGGTCTTCATGGCCTTCGTGGAGAGAGCGCTTGTAAAAATAGTACGCCTCATCGCTTCGGCTTTTTGCAAACTGAAATTGACGTTGATTTTCGACAATTTCTTCGAGGATGTCTTCGTGCTTTTTTAAGAGAGACTTGTAGAAGGTTCCGGCCATGGAATCCCGGGCGGCCTTAAGCTCGCCTTGGATTTCCTGTAACTCAATGGAGTCCAGATCGGCGATCTCCAGCTTCAATTCCCGATCGACACGCCGAGACAGTGAATCACTGAACGCTCGTTGATAGTCTTTCCAGGGCCTGCGCACGGAGACCTCATCCACGACGGCCCACATCGTTCCAAGGAAAAGTACTCCTGAAAACACCAAATAGAAAAGGCTGAAGTTCCTTTGCTCGATAGGTATGTCAAGACGTTTCTTAGACAAGAAGCTTCCTTTCGCGGTCAAGAGCCATCAGATGTTGAACCACGGGGTGACAAGAATGTATTTGATATTAAATGCGATCCGCAAGAGAACTTTGACGGGAACGGCCATCATGGTGAGGAATAGAAACGCAACGATGCTATACCGAAGAATGCCCAGCTTTTGCATCAGATCAGACTTGCGCTTCCAGAAGTAATAAATGACTCCCAATGAATACCAGCCGATTACAGTGACGCTCCCAATAAGCATTGCGTACGGGTTGAGGGTTCCGTCCACGAGACGCGTTGGTTGGTGAAAAGGCAACCATTCGCTCCAATCGATATTCGTCAGTGCGACGACGAGATGCGTGTCCCATTCCTGCCATGGCATAAAAATGTTCCACCCCGGGCCTCTGAAAAACGTCCCAAGCACTATCAGCGATACCCAAAGAACGAGAAAACCAAACATGAATGTCAGGATGGCAAACGGACGTTCTTTAAAAGTATAGTAGCCGTTTCCTTTCGGATTAATGTCGATGTACGGGATCGCGCAGAGTCCAACGATAATGAGCGTCGGAAGAACGACCCCGGCAATCCACGGGTCGAAATACACGAGTATTTCCTGCAATCCGAGAAAGTACCAAGGTGCTTTAGAAGGATTCGGAGTCAATGCCGGGTTCGCCGGCTGTTCCAAAGGAGCATCCAGTCCGACAGACCAGATTGTGAGAATTGCCATTATGAGTAGCGCGGCAAGGAATTCGACTTTGACAAGGTAGGGCCATACCTGCACCTTGTCCGAGAGTTTTGCTTCCTCGGAAATATCCTGAAGATCATTCCTGCGAGCTTTCCTCATGGAAAACCAGGTGTAGAACACCGTCAATCCGAGCATAAGGACGATTGGGATGTTATCCGGCTTAGAAATGATTTTTATCAGGTGATCCACGTGTTATCCCGCGCTAGAATTTTTTTGTCGTTGTATCAGGGCCGCTGATTCCGCCGTCTTTTCGTACTCTCCAGAAATGCACCACCATCAGGATGGTGGCAACAAGAGGAAGGAAGATACAGTGCAGCACATAAAATCGTAGAAGCGTTGGCGGACCAACCTGAGTTCCGCCAAGGAGAACAAACCGTACATCGTTATTGATTTTCATGCCGAGTTCCGGACCGAATGGACCTTCATGGCCCAGGAGAGGTGTCGCTCTTGCCATATTGGTGCCTACAGTTACCGCCCAGATCGCAAGCTGATCCCAGGGAAGAAGGTATCCAGTAAAACTCAAGAACAACGTCAGGGTAAGCAGAATAACTCCGATTACCCAGTTGAACTGTCTTGGAGCTTTGTACGACCCGGTGAGAAAGACCCGGAACATGTGCAGCATAACGGTAATGACCATTGCATGTGCGCCCCACCGATGCATGTTGCGCATGAGGGGTCCGAATGCAACGTCATTCATGAGAAACTTCATATCATCGTATGCATATTCGGCTGCGGGGCGATAATAGAACATCAGAATGACCCCGGTAATTGTCAGAACGATGAACAGGAGAAACGTGATCCCCCCCATCCCCCAAGTGAATCCAACATTCGTGGCATGACGTGTGACGCGCACCGGATGAAGATGGAGAAAAACATTATCGACTATCTGCAATGCCCGGTTTCGCTGGGTGTCTTCATAGCTGTGGCGAAAGATCGACTTGTAGACGTCGGTCCGTCGCATCTTTTCTTTCATCTGATCAATCAAACCAATCATGAAGGCAGCTCCAATCCCTTTACTGTTACGTGTACTTCAAGAATGCGTCTGTCTTCCCCCACTCCTGCTTTTCGTAGAGGAACTTGATATTTCGATCAACGAGGATCTGTCCGTCATCCGCGAGCGTGATTTTCAATCGTTCCAATGGCCTTGGTGTCGGCCCTTCGAAATTTATCCCATCTTTATGGTAGCCGCTCCCATGGCATGGGCACTTAAATTTGTTTTCTGTCGGAAGCCAACGCGGGGTACATCCGAGGTGTGTGCAAATCGCCGCAAGTGCATAGAATCCATCCTCCTCCCGCACAATCCAGACACGATATTCATCTTTATAGGTCTCGTTGACCTCTCCTACAATGTAGTCCTCCGGTCGTCCAGCCTTGAACGCAGACGGCGCCTCATATAAGACGCGGGGTACCATGAGACGAATCGCACCGATCGTTGCGGTTACCAGGAAGGAAAAAAATGCCGCCCAGCCTGCAAGATGAAGAAAGTTCTTTCGATTCATTCTCCATATACCGGAATCATCCTCGGGTGGTCGGTCTTGTTTTGGTTTCCGTACCGCCGATTTTTGCACTGCAGGTTTTGGCTGTGGAGTCGTCGCCTGAGCAGGAGGTGGAATTGACGGCGATGATGTTTCAGCAGTTGCTGGAGACGAGACCTTGGGAGTCGAAGCTGCAGCCACTGGCTTTGCCGCTGACTTGAGGGGAGGGAGAGTGGGCTTCGCCCCCCCCGAAACTGCTTTTGAGGACGAAATTGGTGGCAACGATGGTCGGGTGCCGGGTTGTTTTTTCTCTTCTTCAGGCATTAAAACAGTCTCTCTAATGTATCCACGCCATCGTGGCTTTATGCCGCTCTTCGAAAGAACAGACAACATGCACAAACAATTCGGGATTGAAACGGAAAGTGTCGAGAAATGTAATAGACCAATTGGCTAAGGGCATTTCAGAGCAGTGGCTTCGCTCGAGTCGCAAGTACTACGGCATAACTGATTGACTAAAAACAAGATAACAAACAGCATTCTCAAAGTCAACATTTACCAAAGCGAGTCACAAATTCCGACTGGTTCGAATTCTCGCTAGGACATCCTCCACCAGCTTGCAATCCTCATCCAATGCGTGCCGAGAGAACCGGCGGGCGCGACGGACTTCGTGATCGTCGATTGCCGCAACGGCAAGGTCCTCCTCGAACAGCGTTGCAGAAACGACCACCGCGCCGCGCGGGGCCACGATTTCCGAACCTCCCCAGAAATTTACTCCGTCTTCAAAGCCCACACGATTACAAGCGGCAAGATAAATAGAATGCAGCCGCGCATAGGCTTTGTGATTCTCAGTGTTCGCCGACGCGATAGACAGCGATTCTTTGCGATCGTCGACGCGTGTTGGACTTGCAACCAATCCGATGAGAAGCTGCGCACCATCGCACGCCAGAAGATATGGTAGACTCGGGTGCCAAAGATCCTCACAAATGAGAACGCCGAGCCTGCCATGCTTGGTGTCGATCGCCCGTATGGAATTTCCTTTGCTGAAGTATCGCATCTCCTCAAAGAGGCCGTATGTCGGCGGATAGGTCTTGCGATGCGCTGACCGGATGACGCCATCCTCCATCAGAAAGGCAGCGTTGTATATCCTGAAAGCTGAATCCTCTTCCACTCCCCCCGCAACAATGCTGATCTTCCTGCTGAGATCTACCAACGGTTGAAGAATCGGAATCGCGCGATCAAGATTCATCGCCAGATCCCAATTCATATCTTTGATCGAGTAGCCGGTTAGACTCAGTTCAGGGAACACAACCAGTGCGGCTCCCAACTCAGTCGCACGCTTCGCAATATCAACATGAGTTGCCACATTTTTCGCAAGGTCTCCCAGCACCGGGTCAATTTGTGCAAGTGCAATCTTGAGTTTCATGTGGCGGTCAGGAAAGATCGAACATGCGAATGTCCTTGATGTAAGGGACAGTCTTGTCGGTGTCCAACTGCTGAAGCCTGGCGAGTTTGGTCTCGATGCGCAAGTGATTGTCGCGAATGATTGAAACGTACATTTTCAGGTTATCTTCCCCGTGCGATTCTGCAAGGCCCCGGACGGCTGGTTTCATTGCAGCAATGGGAGACTCAACAGATTCACGAAATCCTCCCACCCACTTCTGAATCGCTTGAAGGCGTTCATAAGCGATTGCTTCCTCATTCACACGAATCACTGCCCAGCTCCGCTCCAGAATTTGCTCGAGTATCCCGGGGAACTCATTTGAACGCGCATCCTCTTTCATGATATAATCCTCAACACCCAGGTGCATTACTTCAAGGGCAAGGTCGAAGTCTTTGTTCGCGGTGAGAAAGACCACCGGAATCTGAATATCCTGTTCCTTCAGCATCATCGTCAGGTCAACGCCACTCTGTCCCGTAAGAAAATGATCGATGAGAATTAAATCAAAGTCCCTCTTGGTTGCGAGAAGTTCGAGCGTCTCCTGTCCACCATGAGCCCGGGCAACATCGAATCGGTTCGGCGCATTCCTGTGGAGGAGCGACTGGACCGCTGATGCGAATTCCTCACTCTCCTCTACCATGAGGAGACGAATTGTTCGGTTTTTATTCATGATTCTGCGCGGGCATGGGGGAATAATCTGGGGGGGTCGGGTAAAATCGGATGGTGCCCGATGGCGATGGCTGACGTCTGGTCATTTCTGGCGGAAAAAGTAGGAATACTTTGATCGAGACGCAACAAGGACTTACGCATTATTTTGGGCCTCGCTCGAGAGCGCCATTGACCCGGGTCTAGCTCCCCCCTCCGGAGCCTCTGTGTTCTCCCTCTCGATCCCCTTTTCTTCGCCGGTGACATCAACCAAGAGACCGCGAACTCCAACAAGGTTCTTGTCCGCATCCCTCAAGTACCAAACCGAATCCCGAATTCGTGAGTATGTCGCCTTTCCTTTCGGCAGAATTCTATAAACGGCAGATGATTGGTTACTCCCCTTAGCCCATTCAGCAATATTCGCGGTGTACAAGGCTCGATCATCAGGGTGAAGAAGATTCCTCATCAGGTCCTGACGGGAGATGAAATCCGACGGCGTGAAGCCGAGCATCTTCTCCACGGAAGGGCTGATGTAGGTGATGGCTCCAACCCTCGATCTTTCATAGAAAACAGCCGGTAACTCCTCAATCGCAGAGCGAAAACGAGATTCCGACGCTTTCGTTTGTGAATACATCATTGCCCGTTTCGCCTGGCCCCCGACATGCTTTGCCATCGCCGAAAGCAACTGTTTTTCGTCATCAGTAATTTCTCTCGGTTTCGCACTCACCAACATCATCACCGCAAGAACTGAAGTCTCAAAGAGAAGAGGGATGAACACAACCGAGTGAATTCCTGCATTCTCGAAGAGAGATTTGAAAGGCAGGAAAGGAGGATAATCGGCCACGGCGATGACTGAAGGTTCCTGAGTCTTCGCAATAAACGCAAAAAGACCTTCGTTCAATGACTGATGAGACAACGTTGATGCAAGTTCATCGAAACCAATATTCGTGGCAAGAGAGACGATGTCTCCTGCGGAGTCCGAAACGAACACCGCTCCGGACTCATACTTGATCATGTGCGTTGCTTCCGCCAGCGACTTCGCAAGGAAATCATCCCACTCAAGAATTTCATTGACCTTAAGAAGCATGGAGTCCAGCATCTCCCGGCTTCTGAGAAACGAGGCACGATCATTTTCGTTGTTCCTGCGGATGGTGACATCGTGCATGAGGCAGAGAAGCGATGGCTGACGATTGTACTCTATTCTGGAGAGAATAGTCTCAACTATTATGTGCGCCCCATCGGCTCGCACTCCTTCGTGCTCAACACGAACAGAGCTGGAGACTTGTAGCTGATCAACACCGGCAGAAAAGGCCTTCCTCCCCTTTGCGTGAATCACTTTCTTAATCTTCTTCCCAATTATATCGTCCCGTGTGCTGATCCTGAAGAGGTGAAGAAATGATTGATTTACAAAAACAATCTGGTCCTCCTCGATCACGCAGGCAGCCATACCCATTCCTTGAATGATCGAATCCGACTGTTCGAGGGACGCGCTCAATTCCCGGAGCGCGTTCTCTCGCGCCGTGACATCCCGGAGCGATACCACCACGACTCGCTGGTCACCATGTCTCTTGGCGATTCCCGCAACGTCGAATGATTGCAGGGTTGTCCCTTCAGACTCAATCCTCACGTCCTGGTTGAAAATCCTTCCGGTCTTCCGATCGTCAAAGAGTGAAGCTAGTTCGACGACGATCGACCTGTTCTTTCGACCCAGCAGGGAGCCAAGAGTAAGTGATGGTTTTCCGGCAGCGGTGGGAAAAGTCCTTCGGAAGGATTTGTTCAGCCAAATTGCTTTCGCTGAAGAGAAAATAGCTACGGGATACGGGAGATCATCGAGAACATCAAGCGGTACCTTTTTGTTTTTTTTCTCTTTGGTCATGAAGTTATCAAGAATAATTCCGGCACTTACCAACGTCCGCTGGCGCCCCCGCCACCAAATGAACCACCACCGCCACTGAATCCCCCGAAGCCTCCTCCCCCAAATCCCCCATGACTGCCGCCTCCCCAGCCACCGATCCATGGGGAAACTCCTCCGCCGAATCTGCGACGTCTTCGAAAGATGCTGCGCAGAGCGAAGAAAAGGAATATGATAAAGATTAATCCAAACGGTGTCCCATTTTTCGACCGACCGTTCTCCGAGTTATCTGCATGATACTCATTCCTGGTTGCAAGGATCACCGCGTTCAAGCCCGCTTCGATCCCGCCCGCAAAGTCACCCTGCGCGAACCGGGGCGCAATTTCATTCCTGATGATTCTTCCAGCAAGAATGTCGGGCAATGCGCCTTCTAGACCATAGCCAACCTCAAAGCGAACCTGACGATCGTTTTTTGCAATAAGAAGAAGAATACCGTTGTTCTTTCCCTTCTGTCCAATCTGGTTATTGCTTGCAATTTCATATGCAACTTCTTCGATGGAATTCCCTTCAAGAGAAGGGATTATCAGCACCACAAGTTGAGTGGAGCTCCCCCGCTCAAAGTCATCTGCAATTCGTTCGAGCCTTTCAATGTCCGGAACACTGAGCGTTGCCGTTTGATCGGTAATCCTCTGCGAAAGCCGTAGCGACGACAAAGCGTCTCCACGTGCGCTCTGTACAACAAGGGCAAGGCAGAAAACAAGCGCTCTTACTTGCATCAGAACTTCACTTCAGGAGCCTGGTCGGACCCTTCGCGCGCCTTGAAGTATTGCTTTTCTGCAAACCCTGAGAAACGAGCGACAAGAGCGCCGGGGAATTGCCTGATCCGGGTATTGTATGTTTGCACCGATTCATTATAGTTCTTCCGCGCCACCGCTATCCGGTTTTCCGTACCCTCCAACTGAGTCTGCAAACTTAGGAAGTTTTCGTTGGACTTGATGTTGGGATAGTTTTCCACAACGAGGAGCAAGCGGGAAAGAGCTGAGGAGAGTCCATCCTGGGCCACCTGAAACTTTGCAAATGCTTGTGGGTCGTTCACAACGTCTTTGGTAACGGTCAGTTGACCTACCTTCGCGCGGGCTTCTGTGACGCCAAGCAGAACGTCTTTTTCCTGGGATGCAAAGCCCTTTAC
>QKGJ01000004.1 GCA_003251275.1 Ignavibacteria bacterium | reverse complement strand
CTGATGAAATAAGTTGCCCTAGGCGAAATGCTCGGTCAACGCGGTTAGGTGGTTGCTTTCGTGCGGCCCATGTGGCTCCGACCATAAACAAGAATCCCATTACCAAGCCGAGTATCGGAGCCACGAAGATAAAGATTGTCACCTTCACCAGGCCGGGAATGATCAGCGAATCAATGCCTGCCTTCATCAAACCGGCTCCCGCAAGTCCGCCGATGAGAGAATGAGACACGCTGATGGGTAGCCCAAGTCGCGTGCATAATTCGGTCCAAACGATCGCACCGACAAGCGCGGCAAGGATAAACTGCTCGTTCACAATTTCCACATTCACGATGCCTTTCCCAATCGTCTTTGCTACGGCTACGCCAAAGACAAACGCCGCCGCGAAATTGAAAAATGCAGCCCAAATAACGGCGGCCCGTGGAGAAAGAACCTGTGTTGAAACGATCGTCGCAATCGAATTTGCCGCGTCATTCATTCCGTTCAGGAAATCGAACACGAGGGCAAGGAAGATCACGAGTAGGACGAGACTGAGCATCAGATTTATTCGAAAATGAAAGAGAAGGATGTTGGGCGAAACGTCGGTCTTGGTTCAGGCATTCTTAACAATTATTCCATCGATTACGTTAGCGGCATCTTCACATCTGTCTGTGGCCCCTTCCAGTCCGACCAGCAGTTCCTTCGACTTGATCAGCAAGATTGGATCTTTACATGTATCGAAAAGACTAGCGATCGCACGCTCAAACAGATCATCTGATTCATTCTCTATTGTGTGAATACGAACAAGTCCTTCACGAATCGAAGATGCATTCTTCAGGTCGGAAAGCCCGGGTAGCACACGATGGAGTTGCGCAACGGCTTCATAGACAAAATTTGCGAGCTTCTCTTGTTCCGGAGAGATCTTGTCGACCCGATACAGATTGATCCGGGTAGCTGCTCCTTGCATTGCGTCCAGAATATCGTCGAGTTTTGACGCCAGCTCATGAATATCCTCCCGATCGAACGGCGTTATAAAGGTTGACCCCAGGTCATTGTAGATTTGATGTGTGATCTCATCTCCTTTATGTTCCAGCTCTTCAATTTTTTTTATTTTTTGCGCACGCTACTCTTTCGAGATGTCGTTCGACATGAGAGACTTAAACACCTCAGCGCTAACGAGGAGATTCTCTACATCCTTTTTCAGGAGGTTTAAGAATTTTCCGTCCTTCGGAAGAAGGGCATGAAGAAATGATTCAAATGTCATTGAAATACCTCTCTTCGATATTCTAGTTTTCTTGTTCCCCAGCAAACTCTGTGAGAACCAGGGTCAGGAGTTTCCAAAACCGTTCAACTGTGCTGATCTCCACCCGCTCTGTTGGTGAATGTGCCCCCAGGATTGTGGGACCGAAGGAGACCAGGTCGATCCCCGGATACTTCTCCCCGATTATCCCGCATTCCAACCCCGCATGGATCGCCTTGACCTCGGGTGCCGAACCAAAGAGGCTGGTATAGGCTTGCTTTGTTTTTCTCAGTGCAACCGAGTTCATGTTTGGTTTCCATCCCGGATAGCCATCCGTCGTCTCCACACGAGCATTTACCAGTTCTCCTATGATCGCAACGCGGCTCATAATCTCATCAAGAGCAGAACTTATCGAACTTCGTTGACTTGTACCAACCCGGATTGTTTGACCCTCTGTCTTAACCGTGGCAACATTCGTCGAGGTCTCAACCAGGCCGGGAATGTCGGAACTCATACGAATGACTCCATGCGGAAGGGCAAGGAGTAAATCGATAACTCTCTTCTGATCATTGATGGTGAGGACTTCGGTTTCTGCTTTGTTCAATGGAGAAACTGCTGCTTTCAGAGAGGGCTCAACTGTCGCGAACTCATTGAGAAACGTCTTATTCCACACCGACACTTGCCCGTTCAGCCAACCCGCATCATCCTTCCTCACCCAAATACTTGCCTTGGCCTCACGAGGAATTGCATTTCGCAAACTGCCGCCGTCGATCGAGAGTATCCTTGTCGTCGATCCGATTGCATGAAGAATCCTCGCAAGGAGCTTGATTGCATTTCCCCTGCCGGAATCGATATCGATTCCCGAATGCCCTCCACTCAATCCCTTCACCTCAAGCCAATACACAACTCCCTCTGATGGAGTTTTTTCCCTTTCGATCGTAAGCGCCAACAGTGTGTCACGTCCTCCAGCACAACCAACATACAGCGCTCCATCTTCCTCCGAATCCAGATTCAGCAGGATCTTGCTCCTCAGGAAATCCTTTTGCAATCCGTGCGCGCCGGTAAGACCGGTTTCCTCGTCGATAGTAAAAAGAAACTCCAATGGACCATGGACTGTTGTCTTATCCGCCATAACAGCAAGGGCGGCTGCAACTCCAATACCGTTATCAGATCCGAGTGTTGTTCCTTTCGCACGGATATATCCATTGCTTCGCTCAATCTGGATTCCATCCCGATCAAAATCATGTTCTATGTCGCTATTCTTTTCACACACCATATCAAGATGGCTCTGCAGCGCAACCGATGGTGATCTTTCCTTCCCCTTCGTTGCTCGTTTGCGCACCACTATATTCCCGATCGAGTCCTCG
>QKGJ01000039.1 GCA_003251275.1 Ignavibacteria bacterium | reverse complement strand
ATGTCCCAACACCCAACTCGATGGAGAAAGAGAGGGTAGTTCCATTGGATTGATACGATCCTTGAACTGCAACATCGATCCTCGATTGGATGAACCCGGTTCGGTCGATCCATCCTGAGACTATTGCTCCCTCGGTACTGACCCCCGGCTGAATGAGCGACAGTGCACCGCCCCCTGTCCAGACTTCAACCAGATTACCCTGGTTGTCCCGATATTCCCCTGCCGCGGAATATGAGCCGCTCGCCCGGATTGCATGAATAGGTCGAGGAAAGTTCCATTGAGGAGAGTCGTCCACCTGGATTCGATTGGTACGAACATCGGCAAGGAATTCAATATTCAGAGACACTCTTTTAATGAGTGAACCACGGCTGCGAAGAGTATAGTCGAACGTTCCGGCGAAATGAGTAAGTGGAACGGGTTGGCTTTTCCTTCCTCTCACACTCACGACAACATCACCACCGTTCTGTACCGGAACGGTATAAATGGTTGTCGCACCTGCCCAGCTTTGAATGGGGACGACGGTGTTTCCTACTTTTACTGTTGCAGCTCCGGTACCAGGGTCATCACCGAACCAGCCGACGATAACCATGTCTGTTGCAGTGGGGTTCACGGAATAGATTATCGGACGCAGCAAGGTGACATCTGCGAAGGCCGGTTCGGACAAAAGGCGGCATGCGCCGAATCGCTGCGTGTTCGCGACATCGAATCCAGCGTTGTACATGTAACCACTGACATCATACAACTGGTATCCTTTGTGTGGTGGGGAGAGGACGGGCCGTGCGCCAGTTGCATCCCTTGCCTGATTAAAGCCACCAAGAGCACGATCGAAATAGTAGTGCGCCGCCCGAATTGCCCGATGGGGCTCTGCATAGTTTGACCAACCCATATATAACCCGGCCCCTTTCGAAAAGAACGCATCCATGAATGCGGGATCGTTGGCACTAAGGCATGCATTGATGAAAATGACTGCGCGAGGACCAAAGTTCATGTACCCGCGGACGAATTTGTGTGTGAATGCGTAATGGGTTTCTGAAATATCTTTTGAGAGTATCCCCCCCTTGATGTTTTTTCCTGTCATATAGTGTAGTCGTCCACTGTCGAGATCTGTCTTGTAAGCGAGATCATTGGCAGGGGATACCGCGGTTGCTGTCCACACGGAGTAATGAATGACATTCCCGTAAGTGTCCACAGTATCACCGTGACCACTTAGGTAGAAGAGCCCATCACCGGAGACTTGTTTCAGACCATCAACAGTGGGTACAACGCTGGTCAGACTATAGCCGGCATTGGTTGCCCATGAACGAATATCGTTGACGGCATCAGTGAACGAGAGCAGACCTACGCCCGTATAATCGAATGCACTCCCGAAACCGTTCACAATTGTCGCCCCATTGTTCTGGGGCAGGTTTTCCCCTCCGCCGGAATACGTCCGCGGGACTGGGTTCTTCTGAATAATTGGTTCCGGTCGGGGCCATGAAGTGTCATTGCCAAAAAAGTTGTCTACGTAAATCCAATTACGACCGTCACGAAATCTTGCCCACACGCCGCTCGGTCGAATTCCGGATGCCTGGATCTCAGGCCAAGTGCGGACATATTGTAGTATCGCCTGATTGTCCGCATCCCTGTCCAGTCCAGGCAGTTGATTGATCCTTGAAAGAAGAGAATCGAGAACAATCATTCGTGCGCTATCTGAGACCGTTCCGCTACTTCCTCCACCGCCGCCGTTCTCATCTGGGGGGACTATCGCGTTATCATCCTTCTTGCATCCTCCAAGCACGATCAGGGTGAGAAGCGCAATCAAAAAAAGCACTCGGGTGTTCATTGTTTGTCCTTCGTTTGTTGTTCTGTCGTACTGAAAATACTCAGATTCACACTCCACGGATATTACTCGATTACGCTATTTTTGCTCATGAAAGGCCTTCTAGACATTGGTCAAAACTAAAAAACTGCGGAAGGTGGTTGATTTTCACGCGTTGACTCGTTAGTATTAGTGCGCCCGCACGCCCACCCTTTCTTCACCACCCAAGGTGATCAAATGAAATTCAGGCTATCTACCCTCCGCCACTCCAGGGTTGTTACCAGTCTCACCATGGTGCTGGTTCTCGCATTCGGGACGTACTACTACTTCTACGTGGACCGGCAGCGCGAATACGTTACCGCCCGCAATTTTCGGCAGCTTAAAACGGTAGCGGCAAGAATCCAATCCAGTATTCAGATTGTAGCGAACCTCTTTACTAAGATCGCCGAGGATAAGAGTACAGCTGAGAGGCCGCAGTATCTGGACTACCTGAAACAGGCAAACATCCAATCATTTGTCAGGATGGAAAAGGAACCGATCGAGAAGAGCGCCAAACTTGTCTTCAAGGCGGGAAATAATTCTGTTGCGATTGAATCTGAAGGTATGCGGATGCTGCGCAAAGAGATCGACATGGCAAGTCTTACTGACCCTTCGACTGTTTTTGGTGTGTTCGATGACATCATCATCGCAAATCAAATGGGTGGAATTGTGTACCAACGCCCAGAAGTTCTGGTGAACCTGAGATCGCTGGATAGTCTGGCAACACCGGATGGTAAGACATTGTCGTTCGGATCAATGACAAGATCAACCGGATTACAGAAAGTCCTGATTGCAGGTACCTCGTACGATATGTTCCTGTACCCACTTCACATTGCTCCGGGCGGAGCGGAGCCGCAGGAGTGGGTCCTTGTTGCAATGACGGAATCGGACAGAGTGTGGAAGGAAAGCCTCCAGATTTCTCCGACAACAATTATCCTGTTTTCCGGCCTGATATTCTTGATCGCCATTTGCTGGCCGCTCTTCAAGCTTCGGTTCATGGGTTCACGGGATGAACTGCACCGCGCCGACGTGTTGTTTGCGATGCTCTCCGTGTTTCTCGCGGCGTCCATCATTTCGTTTCTCGTGATAGACATGTTCGTGATCTATTATTCTTTCAAGACGGATTTGGATCAACAATTGGATTCTTTTGCTGCCGAAATCGAACAGAACCTTGGGCAGGAATTGGACAGCGCCTATTCACAGCTCCAGCAATTTGTGGAGATAGCCAATCCAGCAATCGCCTATCCTAATCGCGTCGGAAGAATACTGCATGACCGGACAAGTAAATACTATCCGCACTCTTATCCTTACCTGGAGGTGATGTATCTGATCGACTCCTCGGGGCGACAGATTGCCAAGTGGAGCACGCAGTCGGAGCCCACACCGATGATTTCTGTTAAGGAGCGGGCGTATTTCGCAAATTTGAAAGAGGGGAGAACCTACCAGCGCAGAACGGGCCGCGGAGAATCAATGGAGTTCTGGCTTGAACCTCACTATTCGTTTACGACAGGGTTATTTGCAACGGTGCTTTCCATCCCTTTACGGGATCTCGATACCGATCCGGCAAAGTCGGTTGCCGCGCTTGGATTTGGTCCATTGTCTCTCCGTCAACCAATTACCATTCGCGGGTACGGGTTCTGCGTCATTGACGAGAATGGGAGGGTACTGTATCATTCGGATGCAGGGAAAAATCTTTATGAAAATATTTTCGAGGAAACCGATCAGGATAAGGCTTTGCAGTCCGTTGTCTTTGGTCGCGCTTCCACCCCCGTAACCGTGCGGTATTGGGGAGAGAATTACCGAATGATTGCCCGGCCGTTGAGTGACCTTCCATGGACCATTCTCGTTTTTCGTGACAACTCAGTGTTTAGTACGCTCCACCTTGAAGTTGTGACGGTGACAGTTGTTCTGTTCTTGTTCTATGGCCTCTTATTGATCTTGCTCTTTGTGTTTGCGTGCATGCGTGTGGGATGGCATGTAGAATGGCTCTGGCCTGCCAGTGGCTATCGGGTTACGTATCTTCGACTGATGCTGTATTATTTGAGTATCGGCGCGGTCTTGATGGTGCTCCGTTCAACAGGAGTGGAGAGGGACCTCTTGCTGCTCTCGTCATTTCTCCTTCCGTGCATCGGTTCGGCATTATCATTTGGAATGCTGGAAAGGCGCCTCTCTCTCAAACTCCACCGGATGGTGCACTCCAAGACCTCCATGATAACGTTTTGGAGCTTTCTCGTACTACTTGTTGTCATTGAGTTGTTGTTGCCATCAATCGTCGGTCAGATAGTCATTCTTCTCGCGGTTTGCTTCGGTATTCTGTTTATAGTCATGTCGTCGTCAGTGACGTCAATTCTGAGATCACATTTGTGGATCGTTCTGGGCGTCTTCACGGGGGTGTACCTTCTCCTCACACTTGTCATATTTGGCGGGACATTTACCATGTCGGGCATGGCAGGTTGGGTTGTCATCAGTGTCCTTATTCTTGCTGGAGTTCGGCTCCTGAGGAGGAAGCCGATGCCGGATTTCCGATTGACGTATCCACTTGCCGCTACGGCTTTCTTGGTTATGACCGCTGTGCAACCAACGCTGAATTTCTTTCAGTTAGCGTCAGATTCGCAACTTGAATTGATGGTGAAGCAGAACCAGTTACAGTTGGCGAAGGATCTGGAACAGCGCACCGAGAGGATCAGTAGTGAGTTTCGATCCATTGTGTACACTCCGGCGGATGACATTCTCCAGGTCCGGATGGACGACTCACTCGACATCTACACGGGCTTCTTCTATAATACCCATCGATTCCACAGTGCAGCAACTCCTGTGGAGTCGCTTCAAATTGCGCAACGCAAGGAAATACAGCACCACATCCTTCGTTGGTTGATGCCGACATACGATGATCATGCATTGCAGACGCGCGGACTGATCGCTGATCAGTCGGCTGACGGGTTGTGGAATTGGCAACGCTCGGGTGATGGGACAATTGCAATGGACAAGCTCGGGTTCATCTCCCTCAAGGGTGAGCGAGGATTTTCCTCGGTGCGCATGTTCCTTCCAACATACTTGTACCTTCTCCACCGGCTGTCTCCCGGCATGTGGTTTCTCCTGACCCTCTGCATCATCGGCGTGGTTGTTGGGATATTTTTCATTTTGCGATCCACCGTGCGCCGTGTGTTCCTCGTTGATGCGTATGTTAGTCCTGTTTCGTCTGCGGTGACCATTATGCCCAAAACACTCGCTCAAAATGTTCTCATGCTTGGTCCGCCCCCTTCGGGAGAAAAGAAACTGTTCAAGGTTCGGAACATCCACTCCATTGATCTCGTCCAGGTCGCGACTTCCGACTCATGGGCCGATGTGTTTGCGTACGACTCTGTTCCGGCCAATAAGGTGGTTGCCATCCAACATTTCGAACACGCAATTGATGATGCCGGACAGAATCGTCAAAAGCTTAAGTTCCTTGAACATCTGGTCTACACGATGCACCGGAATATCGTATTGTTGTCCTCGGTTGATCCTCTGTCCTGGATGGCGTTCAATGGCAAGTCATCCGGAAACGGACAGCAGGAGCAAGAAACCGCCGAAGAGAAAAACCGGTGGGACATGCTCCTCAGTGGATTTGCGCGAATACAACTGAGAGAGCCGGCGGGTCATACCGACTTTCAAAACCATCTGGAGGGCGAAATTGAAAGGATCACAGGAGTGACACGCTTTGAGGAACCAGCCGCGGATCTGATCGAGTGTATCCATACTGAATGCTGGGACGACGCGAGGCTGCAAACTTTTGCTGCGGAAATTGTTGCCGGGCTTCATTCATCCACAAGGCATGATCGTTTGTGCGACCAGTTCCTGATGCAATTACAGGAAAGCGCGCGGACCTATTATCACTCGCTCTGGGTGGCCTGTTCGCAGGATGAGCGACGGGTCATTGTCTATCTCGCACAGAATGGCTATGTCGGACTGCCCAATCTTCGGACGGTGGAACAGCTCCTGCGCAGGAAACTGCTCCGTCATACGCCGGCATTGCGCCTGATGAACAGAACCTTTAGATTGTTTGTGTTGGAAGTTGCCAGACCCGCCGATACCGCTACAGAGCTGGAAGTCCGAAGCGTGTGGAGTATCGCCCGAGTACCGATCCTCGTATTGCTCATCGGCCTCGTCGTATTCCTCTTTGCAACGCAAAATCAATTTCTGGATTCGGCCATGGCGTTGGTCACACTGACAGCCGGCTTTCTCCCGGCCATTTTTAAGATCGTGGGCTCAATTCAGGGTCGCCAGGGAGATTCTTCGAAGGACCGATAATCAGTCCGCGAGATGTACACCGAATACACATTTGAATGAAAGGAACCACCGCTTATGATAAGCAAGACCATGCAGGATGCGATCAACCAGCAGATTAAGGATGAGTTTGCATCGGCCCACCTGTACCTAGCGATGTCCGCGTACTTCACCTCCATCAACATGAATGGCTTCGCTCACTGGATGCGGCTTCAGTATACTGAAGAGGTTAGCCATGCGATGAAGTTTTATGATTACCTTCACGATCGGGGTGGAAACGCCCTGGTCCCCGGGATCGAAAAACCGGCCGGTGCGTTCAAGTCCACCTTCGATGCTTTTCAGCAATACCTGGATCATGAAAAGAAGGTAACACAAATGATCAATGGTCTGTACGAAAAGGCGACCAAGGACAACGATTACGCAACGGAGATAATGCTGCACTGGTTTATCAATGAGCAGGTCGAAGAAGAAAAAGTGGGAATGGAGATCATTGAACAGCTGAAAATTGTCGGTGACAGCAAAGCTGCGCTGCTCATGCTCGATCGCCAACTTGCGGCCCGCAGCAATGCCTGATGGTTGATTGCTTCATACTTCGAATCCCGGTCGCGCTGAAAACGCGACCGGGATTTTTCTTTTACAGCTTCGAAAAGGACTCTCACGAATGAACCGCATGCCACTCATATCAATTATCCTCTCGTTCACACTTTCGAGTGCCGCGATTGCGCAACAACGCCCAATGACAATTACCGATATGATGAAGTTCAATCAAATCGAACGGCCATCCATTTCGGACGATGGCGGTTGGGTTGCCTACACACTTGAGCCGGATAGAGGAGATGGCCAGGGTATAATCCAATCAACCAAGACCTCAAAAAAATTTGTGCTTCCTCGCGGCGATAGAATCAGCATTGCGTCTGATTCGCGATGGGCGGTCATGGAGACGGAACCTCCCGCCGATATCGTCGAAAAGAAGGAGAAAGACTTGGCTAAACCACAGCCTGGAATGATGCTCATCAATCTGGCGAATGGCGATACACTTGGTGTTCCCTCGGTTCAAAAATTTGAGTTCTCGGAGGATGGAAAGTGGCTCGTGTACCAGTTGTTCAAGCCGAAGGAAATTAAGGATTCGGTCAAATCCAAGGATAGCCCTTCCCCGAAAGACAAGAAAAATCTTGGGACCGATTGCGTTATACGGAATCTCCGCCCGGGCAGCGTGGACACCGTCCACTTCGTCGCCGCGTTTGCGATGGACAGCACGTCGCGGTTTCTTGCCTACATCATCGCCGATACGACCGGGAAATCGAACGGTGTGTATGTGAGGTCTCTCGAGACTGGTCTTTCAAGCGAACATCCTGTTCAGAGGGACTCCAACGGCGTCTTCACGAACCTCTCCTGGAGCAAATCGACGGGAAGACTTGCTTTTGTGTCTGCCAAAGAAAAGAAAAAAGAAGTTCCAGGTTCCGGTTCACTTTGGGTGTGGGATCAGAACACAAAAGAGGCATCCATCGTTGCAGACTCGGAATCAACGGATACGGGATGGATGATTCCATCCAAGAACTCACTCTGGTGGTCAGGCGATGGAACACGACTATTTTTCGGAATGAAGCCCGCAGAAGAAGAGGACGAGGTGGAGGAGGACTCAGCTGCTGCCTCGGACTTTTTTTCGATTACCTCACTTCTGAAAAAACGGGAAGTTGACGTGTGGCATTGGAACGATCCGTTGATTATCCCAAACCAAAAGAATCGATGGAAAGACGTGAAGGACCAGACCTTCACGGCGGTTTACGACACGCGATCCGGAAGAGTAATCAGACTCGGCGACAAGGAGTTGCCGACCATCGGGAAGACTGAAAATCCCTTCGTTGCCTTAGGCCGGTCGGACATTCCTTATCTGAAAGAAATCACCTGGGAGGGGTATTTCAATGACGCCTATGTTGTTCGTCTCGAAAATGGCGAACGAACAAAGATCGCAGCGCGCCTTCGGGACCAGATCGCCCTCTCGCCAAACGGAAAATACGTAACGTATTTCCGTGACGGGAATTGGTTTCTGTTTGATATTGCGGACAGTACCACGGCAAATCTCACGAAAAACTTCGGAGTATCATTTGCAGACGAAGAAAATGATACGCCTTCCCCACCGAGGAGCTATGGATTCTCGGGATGGCTTGAAGGAGATTCTGCCATTCTGCTGTACGATCGATACGACGTTTGGATTGTGCCTACGAACGGCAGGTCCCCCGTCATGCTGACGGATGGAGAGGGGAGGAAAAACAGGCTCACTTTTCGTATTCAGCGAATGAAGAAAGAGTCCCTTTTCTTTCGCAAGGGAGAAACACTTCTTCTGACGGCGTATCACAACAAGAAAAAATTTACCGCCATCTATGAAGCAACGATTGGAAAACCGGGTCTCCGGCGCCTGGCTGACGGTGAGAAGAAGTTCAGCTTTGTTGCAAAGGCCGCCAATGCTCCACTTCTTCTCTTCACACGCGAAAGCTACGATGAGTTTCCGGACCTTCGGGTAGCGACGACACACCTTGAGGATGTCAGGCAAATATCGAATGCGAATCCTCAGATGAAAGAAATTGCGTGGGGTACTGCCGAACTGGTGGAATGGAACGATCTTAATGGTGATCCGCTGCAGGGAGTGCTCATTAAGCCGGGAGGATACAGGCAAGGAGAGCGTTACCCTGTTCTTGTGTACTACTATGAAAAGTTCTCACAACGTCTGCACGAGTTTAACCGGATTGAGGTTAATCATCGCCCTTGTTTCCCCTTCTATGCGAGTAATGGCTATGCGGTATTTCTTCCGGATGTGAATTTCGAAATCGGTAGCCCTGGCCCCTCGGCAACCAGGTCTATAGTGCCGGGTGTGCAGAAACTCATTGACATGGGGGTCGCAGACCCGAAGGCCATCGCGCTCCACGGCCACTCGTGGAGCGGGTATCAGACGGCATTCGTGATTACGCAAACGAACATCTTTGCGGCGGCAATTGCCGGCGCGCCGGTTTCGAACATGACGAGTGCGTACGGTGGGATTCGATGGGAGTCTGGCCTTGCACGTCTTTTTCAGTACGAAGAGGAGCAAAGCAGAATCGGCGGGAGCCTCTGGGAGTATCCCGAGCGTTACATAGAAAATTCCCCCGTTTTCTTTGCGGACAGGATCAAGACACCGCTGTTGATACAATTTGGCGATGAAGATGGTGCCGTGCCATGGTATCAGGGAATTGAGTTGTACCTCGCGATGCGACGACTCGGGAAGGATTGCGTTTTTTTGGAATACCGCGGGGAACCACATCATCTCAATCAGTATCCGAACAAAGTTGACTACACCATAAAGTTCAAAGAATATCTGGATCATTATTTGAAAGGAGCTCCCGCTCCTGAATGGATTTCCCGGGGCGTACCGTATAAGGAATGACGCAGAAAGGGGACAAATGAAGACCTTCGCTATCTCGGCAATCCTTCTGGTTGCGTGTGACGCGGCCAATGCGCAACTATCAGGGTGGATACAGAAACCGTCCGGGACTTCCCGCACACTGCATGGCGTGCAGTTGGTCGATCAACACACAGGGTACGCTGCTGGCGATAGCGGAACGGTGCTTCGCACTACCGATGGAGGTGAATCATGGACTGCCGCTGCGACCGGAAGAAGCGAAAACCTGTATGCTCTTGCCTTTGTCGATACCGATACCGGATTTGTTGGAGGCGAGGGAGGATTGATTCTCCGGACAACAAACAAAGGGATCGATTGGGTTCAAATCTCC
>QKGJ01000206.1 GCA_003251275.1 Ignavibacteria bacterium | reverse complement strand
GCGGGAAATGGTCACATCCGTTGTGCCATTGGAAAAACTACCGATTTACTCCACAAGGCGCAAGGAGCAAATCAAAACCATCCCTTCCTCTTGAAGAAGAAGAGCATGCTGGCAGCGACAACGATGATGACACCCCAGAACACAAAGTAACTGTAACGATAGTGCAACTCCGGAAAGTATTCGAAGTTGGTGCCGTAGATTCCGGCTATGAATGTCAGGGGGATGAAAATCGCAGCAAAAATTGTTAGTACCTTCATCACATCGTTCATCCGGTTGCTGAGCGAAGAGTGGTATATTCCCATCTGGTCAGTCAGCATTTCGCGATAGACTTCAACAACCTCTGTTGCCTGCGTCGTGAGGTCTTGAAGATCTTTTAGGTAAGGAGTCATCGGCTCGCTCATGATGTCGGTATCGAGCTTCGCAAGTTGTATGATCGCTTCACGGGCTGGACGAATGGACTTTGCCATGTAATTGAGCTCGCGTTTCGCGTTGGTGATTTCTGCGAGAACCTCCTTTCCGGGATCATTCAGGACTTCTTCATCCAATTCCTCGATACGCTCACCGAGTCTTTCAATGACGTGAATGTAATTGTCCACCACCGTATCCAGCAGGGCGTAGGCCAGGTAGTCCACTCCCGACTGGCGGATCCTCCCTTTGCTTTTCCGAATGCGCTCCCGCACTGCGTGGAACACATCGCCTTTCCGTTCCTGGAAAGTAATGAGAAACCCCTTCCCTATCACGATACTCAACTGTTCAGCGTGAACGATTTCCTCTTCCTGATCATAGCGGAACATCTTCAGCACGAGGAACAGAAAATCATCGAACTCCTCCAGCTTCGGGCGCTGCCCGGTATTGAGCACGTCCTCGAGGACAAGCGGATGGACATTAAACCGCGCGCCAACTTCTTTGATAACATCCACGTCATGCAAGCCGTAGATGTTTACCCAGCTGCAGGTGGTGGAGGCATGGAGGTCTTTGATCTGGTTGATGTCCGTGAAGTCGAATTCGTTCAACTGCTCGGCGTCATAGTCCATCACACGGATTGAAGTCTGTTCAACCTTCTTTGTCCCGACAAAGATCAGTGAGCCGGGGACCTGACCTTGCGTCTCATGCCGTTTGCGAAAAAAACGGGCCATAGATTTGTGAAATTGATGAGAAAACGTCTAGTAGCGTAAGAAGAACACGAGCATTATAAGGCCAAGAACGACCAATGGCAAGGGGAGGAAACCGCTAACACGCGAGGCTGTGGAAAGTGAAGCTCTTTTTTGATAAGTGGCAATGAAGAGGAATAATGCAACAACTCCAGCGAGGACAAGCAACATAAGAAAAAGCAGGACCGCAGACGTCACCGCGGCAAATCCTCCCTCGGAGTTTTTGATAAATCGTGGAACGACAACCGAAAATATCACGAGGAGCGAGAATGCTGCCGCAAGCAAATGAGTTTTTTCTTTGAACATTTTCTTATACCCAAACGTCGTTTTTGGCAGTTCGCGCTCCCCCGGCTGTACCAGTGTTCACGACACCCTTTGGTTCCACCAGGAGTATCTTGCACTCTTCTATTGCAACCGGCTTGTGCTCCACACCTTTCGGCACGACATACATTTCACCAGATTTGAGTGTCACTAACCCGTCCCTGAACTGAATATCCAGGGAACCTTCCAAGACAATGAAAGCCTCGTCCGTCTCTTGGTGTGCATGCCAGACAAACTCGCCTTCCAATTTCGCAAGCTTGAATTGGTAGTCGTTCAACTCCGCGATGACCTTTGGAGACCACTGATCCTTGAATCGAGAGAGCTTATCTCTGAAGATGATCGGGGTATAACTCATAACGTACCGTCGTTGTGAAGCTTCCGGGTCTTCATCGCTCTGTTGCTTGTCCTTGCTTTGCATGTGTTAGCTCTCGCAATATCCCATTCACAAACGGCACCATTCCCTCATTGCCCGAATGGGAGTCCTTCATGTGGACGGTTGTTGAATCGCTCATGGAAAATATCACTTTGATCATGTCGCACCGTGTGTCAATATCGATGCCTGCACCCATGATGACGATGTCAATCTGGTGATTGTCCAGCGTCTCACGGATATCGTGGACAGATGTTCCGCCAAAAATGGTTACATCCTTCACTGCAAGATTTTTTTTCACATTGTCGATCACGACCATTGATCGTCCAAGGAGTAACACTTTTTTCGTCATCGTTATTCATGCCTTTCGGAGTAAATAGGTTTTGGAGAAAAAGCTCGTACTGGTCGTTTCGTCATGGAGCCGGTTTCCAGTTATTAACTACGGATGCAAAACGTTTTGGCGCGCCGGCATCCATCCGAAAGTAGAGAGCAGGTTCAATCAACTCCACTTCCATGATGGCAAATTCATTCCTTTCGTCGCGGACAAAATCAACGCGAGCGTATAAAGGAATCCCGGGAAGCGAGCGTAACACCCGTTCTCCGCTCCGGATCAATGTTTCATCCGCCTTGACCGCTGTTATAATACCTCCATGTTCTTCCTGCACCCGAAAGTCGCCGTGCTTCGGCGTCTTAAGAATGGCGTGACTGAATTCACCGCCAAAATAAAAAAGGGAATACTCCCCTTCGGAAACAATATTCC
>QKGJ01000274.1 GCA_003251275.1 Ignavibacteria bacterium | reverse complement strand
ATCTCTCGCGAGTGACGGGTCGTATCAAATTGCTCGTAGAGAACACTCCTGCCGTCGGGAGAGAATTCGAGACTTCCAAGAAGAAAACGATCCCCATTTGTTTTCAGCCAGACAATATCCTCGGTTTCAATGCTGGCGATCCCTATGCGTACTTGTTCAAACCCCCTTCGGACAGTGGGAGCAGTTACTTCCTTTCCATCGTAACGAGGGACGACAAACTCCGGTAGTCCCGCCTCATTGTACTCCACAAACAGCACACGCTTGCTGTCAGGAGAAAAGTCGACAACGGAATATGAAACGTTTCGACTCTTATTATTCGTCAGTTGGTAAAAGGATGGCTCGCGAGTGGCTGTCACATAAATATTTTCCGACGAGAATGCAATCAGCGCGGAGTTCCATGACCACTTTACAGACCCTTTGAATCCGGGAGTTCTCGTTAGCCGGGAGGATTTTCGAAATCGATTATCCGTGATAAACAGATCGCCATTCATTACAAATGCAATTTGTTTACCATCCGGAGACCACTGACACACCCTGATCGAGCTGTCGGAAACCTGTTGCGGCGTTCCCCCACCTGTCTCCACCATCCACAATCGAAGATCGCCTTGTGATGAAGTGTCTGCAAAATAGAGCAGCGTTTTGCCGTCTGGGGAGAGCGACGCGATGCCCGGGCGTGTTCCTGCGATATATGGCTTTTCGAATATTCTCTCCAGTGAGAGTAATGGTTGCCCGATGCCCTGTGATTGTGTAAGCAGGGCCGGGAGGCAAAATAGGAAGGCTGTCCGGATAGAGTGCATAGTTTAGGGCAGGTCAAGAAAGAGAGTTAGGAAAAAGAGCCGATCTTATACGTGCTTGCGATGTCGTTGCTTCTTCGAGCCCTTCCGCGGGGAAGGAAAAATGTGCGGAATTGCATCTTCGATATTCTTTATTGGGATGAGCTTCAGACCTTCTTTCACGCGGTCGGGTATCTCGATCAGATCTTTGACATTTTCTTCAGGAAGAAGAACCTTGCTGATACCGCTCCGTTGTGCCGCAAGAAGCTTCTCGTTCAATCCTCCGATGGCAAGGACCTCACCGCGAAGCGTAATCTCCCCCGTCATCGCAACATCGCTTCTCGCGGCCTTCCCCGTGATTGCAGAATACATAGCCATGGCCATAGTAATGCCGGCGGAAGGACCGTCTTTCGGAATGGCGCCTTCGGGGAGGTGGATATGAATCTCCTTTCCTTTCGAAAAGTCGATATTGACACCGAGGCTTGCAGCGTGCGAACGAAGATAGCTCAGTGCAGCCTGTGCGGATTCTTTCATCACGTCACCAAGTTGTCCGGTGAGGGTCAAACGTTCCTGACCTCTCATTACTGTCACCTCAACATTCAGCAGCTCTCCCCCAACACTTGTCCATGCGAGGCCCGTCACGGAACCAACACGGTGTGCCTCCGCCCGGATTCTATTGCGGAACTTGGGAACGCCGAGGTATTTTTCGATCTTCTTTTCGTCAATTGTCACACCCGACTTCCTGTCAACTTTGTCTTGTTTCGCGCTGACAATGTCCTTGGCAACCTTCCGACAAACAGACGCGATTTCCCTCTCAAGGTTGCGCACGCCGGCTTCACGAGTGTATTCGGCAATCAGTTTGTCCAGAGCGGCGCCACTAAAACGAACGCGGAGGTTATGGATGCCGTGTTCTTTCAGTTGTTTCGGGATAATATGGCGTTGGGCTATTTCGCGCTTGTCATGGTGCAAGTACCCCGGTAACTCGATGATCTCCATCCTATCCTGAAGCGGGAGGGGAATTGCATAGCGAACATTTGCTGTGGTGATGAACATTGCGTGCGAGAGGTCGTAATCGACGTCCAGGTAGTGATCGCTGAAGGTGTTATTCTGCTCGGGGTCTAATACTTCCAGCATGGCGGAAGAAGGATCTCCCCGGAAATCCATGCTCATTTTGTCCACTTCGTCAAGCAACAATACCGGGTTTACCACGCCCGCTCTCTTCATCGACTGAATGATCTTTCCCGGCATCGATCCGATGTACGTGCGCCGGTGGCCCCGTATCTCCGCCTCATCACGCACCCCACCCAGCGAGATCCTCACCAACCTTCGACCGAGGGCACGCGCAATGGACTTTGCCAGGGAAGTCTTCCCCACGCCGGGGGGTCCCACAAAACAGAGAATCTGCCCCTTGATCTCCTTGACCAGGTTGAGAACAGCAATGTGCTCAAGAATTCGTTCTTTTGGTTTCTCAAGACCGAAATGATCCTCGTCGAGAATCGTCTTCACATGAGCGACATTCAGATTATCCTTCGTTCGCTTCTGCCACGGCACGCTCACCATCCAATCGAGGTAGCTCCGGATGACGGTTGACTCTGGTGATAGCGTTGGTGTCTTCTTCAATTTATTGAATTCTTCAAGGGCTTTCTCCTCCGCTTCTTTTGGCATCTTTGCCTTTTGAATCTCCTCCCGGAGCTTCGCCAGTTCCGGTGAGCCCTCGTCGTCACCAAGCTCGTCTTGCAGAATCCGAATCTGTTCCTGAATAAAGAATTTTCTTTGTGACTTTGCGATGTTGTCGTGAACCTTCCCGTCAATCTCCTTTTCAATCTTCAACACATCATTCTCGGAATTCAGGAGACGAATGAGTTCGTGAAGTTGATCGCGCAGGTGCATGAGCTGGAGAATTCCCTGTTTGACCTCCACGCCCTGGATGATGTTCGAGGCAATGTAAAACACCTTGCGTTGAGGATCCTTGGTGTTCTCAAAGGCAACCAGCACCTCGGAAGGAACGTTGCGATTGAGATGCACATACTCTGCGAAAAGACTCCCTGTGTGTCTCAACAACGCATCCATCTCGGAATCCATCTCCACCTTTTGAACATTCACCGTCAGTTCGGCTTCAAGGCATTTGGTCGATGTCAAAAACTCCTTCACCACTCCCTGCACAACCCCGTCCACAAGAATCTTCATCAAGCCGTTCGGGAGCTTCAGGATTTGGACAATCTTTGCAATGGTTCCCTCCCGGTAGAGATCATCGACACCGGGTTCCTCCAGCAGAGAGTTTTTCTGCGCGACGAGAAAGATATATTTATCGCGGTCGAGGGCCTGGTTCACTGCGCGCAAGGATGATTCCCTCCCGACAAGCACCGGGAAAATCATGTAGGGAAACACAACGACGTCGCGTAAAGGCAAGACCGGTAAGAGCCGCGGGATGCCGTTCTCTGCATCGGGACTATGAAGCTTCTGGGTAAGTGTATCGGCTTGCATGAATTCGGTTGGGTTTACTTCAGATAACGAAAAAGGTGTCGCGGCGACACCTTCGAGTTTCTTTAGATGAATATACCGAGATTGCGGAGGTTTGTCAAGGAAACGCTAGCGAAGCGTTTCGTCGGATTGGAGACAGGCGAGAAGCTCTTCCCTGGCCATGTGTGCGACCGCCGCGCACAATGTCTGTCCATGAAGCCAGAGTACAATGGTGTGTCCGTCGGCTCGAGTCTCAGTATACCACTTTGTTCTGACGAGGGACAAACGTACTGAATCCGGGAGATACAGATGCTTCGCATCAATGTTATCCCAACACGCCTGATACATGTAAAGAAGCCGATTATCCTGGTCTGTATAAACAACATGGGCTAGCGGAATTCCTGGAGAGGCCTCATTCAAGACACCGCCGACAAGAGTGCATTCGCGGATCTGAGGAACAAGAACCTCGAAGCCGGTTTTCCCCTCAAAAAAATTCTTCACGATCTGGGCTTCGGAGGTCTTCACCTGCGGCTTGATGGTCCCATTCATTACCGCGAAGTAGTTCGCGAGAGACTCTTCAATAATATTTCCGATTCCCGCCTGTCTTATTTCAGGATCGGACGGTGGACGCGTATAGAAAATAACGGCCACAAATGCGATGATAGCAAGAGCAAGGGCTGGTCGAAAGAGTGGGTGGTGAAACATTCCGCCGAGAGGGGTTGACGGTGGAGGACTGGAAAAGGACTGTCGGTGAACGCGTTCCCGGACATCTTCTGGAACAGACGATCGGCACATCCTTTTACTGATAAACGACTTGACTGCCGCCTGCATTTCAAACTCCCTGCGGCAAGGGGGACACTTGCGCGTGTGCTCTAAGAACGATGCCATCTCGGGTTCAGAAAGATGACGGTCTACGGCAGCACAGATTTGCTCTTCAAATTTACATTCCACGGTGGCCTTGTATCCTTGTTACCAAAAAATCAGAGAAACATCCTCGCTGAACTATTAATCATTTGTGACATACCCGCGCCGACGAGCGTAGTCCGTCAGTTTTTCTCGTAGGAGCCTTCGACCGCGGTGCAGTCGGGAGCGAACTGTGCCGAGTGGGCACTCAACGAATTCGGCAATCTCTTCATACGGCAATCCCTCAAGGTCACAGAGAATAACAACCGTGCGAAAATCTTCCGGCAACTCTGCAATCGCTCTGGCAACATCATCTTCAAAGAGATTCTTAAACACCGTCTCTTGCAGGTCGTTTGCTTCTGACGCCTCGTCACGAACGGTATTGTAAAAATCCTTCACCTCATCATATGCAACCTTCCCTGGTTCCTTTACTTCCTTCCGGTACCGGTTGATATATGAATTCTTCATGATTCGAAACAACCACGCCCGTATGTTAGTTCCCTTCTCGTACTTATCCCAAAAGCGGAATGCCTTCAAGAAGGTGTCCTGCAACAAGTCGCTCGCATCCTCCTTGTTGTTCGTCATCCGCAAGGCGTAATTGTACAAAATGTCCATATGGGGGATTGCTTCACGGTTGAATTCGTCCTGTTTCGCGGATGTCTTGAAGAGAGCAGTCATTTCAAGCCATGATACGACAATCATGGAGCAGTGTCAAGACCGCTTACGACGCCGATTCCTGGAGAGAGGATGGAATAATTTTTTCGAGGCGAACCTCTGTGTCGACCGATAGATTGTCCAGCGGAACGCCATGCGAATGAGCGTCAATGGTTTTCAGCGCGCCGAAGGTCCGCAAGTCACCGATATCCTTAAGCGTGAGTTTGTTATCCAATTTGTTTGTTTCGTAACTCAGGCCGATATCAATATTGTTTTTCCATCCCCGAAGAACACCAACGGCATTGCGGACGATGATGTCATATACTTTCTTTCCGTTCGGCTGCAACGTACGATACATGTCTCCACTGCACGATTCATATTCCCCCGAGGCAATTCCATGAAGCGCCGAAAGAATCCCAACGAAATTGAGTTTCCTGATCAGTTGTTTTTCACGATCGTCATACCAATGACCCGATTCAATCAACACTGTGCTCGTTCCCCACTTTTGCATGTTGTCCCCAAATGCCCTTGGCTCGAATGTATCGTCGTAAGTCGCAATGTGGCCGCCGACAAACTCCGCTAAGGTCTTCGCAATTCCGTCTGCGACTCGAAATGCACGCTCGCGGACCGGTGTAGTGGATCGGGCTTGATCAGACGCCGGCGCCAGCAGTGCAATCGCGGTTACATCAGTCGTCTGGCCAACGCTGCTTAATTCCTGATCGTGAAGATTGAAGCCGAAAGCTGGCGCGTACTCTTGCTGAACTTCGCGGAGAATTCGAGCTTCAGGAGTCACAAGAGCGAGCGCATCGCGGTTCATGTCGATGCCGGTCGCGGTTCGCCGCTGCACCCGTTCAGCCCCATCTGGATTCAGCATGGGAATGAATAGGAGCGTCAGTCTTGAAAGAACTTCCTGGATCCATTCTCTTTTTTCGTGTTCCCGGTGAAGAAGGGAGAAAATATCCATCAGTGCAAGGGTGGCAGTAAACTCGTCGCCATGCATTTGCGACCAGAGGAGAACAGGGATTGCCCCTGAACCACACGTAACCAATGAGATGTCTCTGCCTTCAACGGATCTACCCAAGGAGGAAATCCGGAAGATCCCGCTGTGGTTCTTTAGTAATCGAAGTTCGTTCTGCAGTCTGCCGTGTTTGCAGCTTACGGGAGTAAAGTCTCCGCGGCGATAGGAGCTATAGGACGAAAAGAGGTCCTTCGCTATATCTTGCTGGGTCATTGTCGGATCTGTTTGAACGTTGGTTGGCGGTCTTGGGAACGAAGTTATTGCTCCCTACTTTCATAGTTCTGAAGAGCTTCGAAGTACTTACGGATGAGGACTTCGTAATCCTTAACGTATCCCTCATCGATGGCACGTTGCAAATCCTGGCGGAGTCGGTTTCTTCCTTCCTGTGTTGCGAGATTAATTTCACCCGAGCTCTCTTTAGTCACGCTCGAGCCGACCTCAGCCCGTCGTTGTTTTTCAAAATCTCTTTCACGTGCCGATCGCTGTGAATCCAGCAACCGGGAGAGAATGCGATCTTGTTTGCGGAGCGTTTCCGGATTTACATTCCCCTGCGCCAGGTCAGTCTGCACCTCACGCATTTCTTGAGCAACCGACCGCAGGTCTCCTAGCATCTTACTCAGCTCCCCTGCGTTTGATGCTTCGCGCGCGAGTTGCTCCAGTGATTTTCGCACCACTCCCTGTTCACCGGCCAGTCTTGCCATTTCAGCTGCCTGCTGCGGCGTGAGTCCCCCCATGTTTTGTGTTCCTTGGTTGATACCCTGCTGCTGCTGCGACATTTGTTGTAATCTCTGCATAAAGCCCGCCATCCCCATCCCCTGACCGTTCCCCCCCTGCATCATCGCGTTCATCGCGGACTGCACCTGCCCTGCTGTTGCGTTAAGAGCTGCCATGGCGGCTTCCTGTTGTTGCGCCGCACGGGTGCCGTTCCTCTGCTCCAACGACTCCATTGCTTCGCTCATGTTCTTCATCGCGTCGCCCATGGACTTTCCCATTTCAGGGGTAATGCCAAGACTTTTTTGACCAACCTGAGAGAGACGTTGGGCAACGCTTGACAGGTCTCTCATTGCCTGCATTTGTTCCTGTGCATTCTCGCGAAAGCGTTGGGAGTTTGGATCCAGGCTCTTTGATTCCTCCTTCAATTTCTCCTCGCGTTGTGAGAGTGTGAGAAGTTCCTGCAGTGCCTTGCGCATTTCGTTTACAATCTGGCGCTGTTGGTTCTCCCGAAGGGCCTGTTGCATTTGTTGCAAATTCTGAAGGAGGTTCCCCATTTTTTTCATTGCTCGTTTCTGCCGCTGCTGCGCTTCCTGTAGTTGTTGTTGCTCCATCATTTGGGCGATGTCCCTCATCTCCTGATCAAGATTGCTCTCTTCAAGTGCTTTACGGGCCTCCTCCATTTCCTTTAGTGGCATTTCCGTGGGAAACTCCTCCATCTTCTTCTGGAGTTCTGCAAGTTCTTCCTGCAAACGTTGGAGATCCTGCTGCATGTCCTGCTGTTGCTGCGCAAGATCACGAAGCCTTTCCTTATTGTCGGGATTTGTTTCCGCTGTTTGCTTGGATACTTCCTCCTGCTGATGGGAGAGTTCCTCCATCCGTTTTACCGCTTCGTCAACTTTTTGCTCGATCTGGATGCGTTTGAGAAGATTCATCGTACGTTCTATGTTCTTCCGAAAGTTCTCCTCGGAGAACTGAAAATTCTGCATTGCCTGACGCATCGCCTCCGGGCTCAGTTGCTGCATTGCCTGCTGGAACTTCTTCATTGCTTCTGCGAACTCCGGTGAGCTCATGTCCTGCATCATCTGCTGGAGTTCCTGGTACTTCTCAAGCGTTTCCTTTGAAAGAAGCTGATTCTTTGACATCTCCTCCACGGCCTTATCGATTGCCTTCTGCACCTCCTCCAACTTCTTCTGGATCTCTTCATATTTCTGAACCAACTCTTCCGCCTTTTTCTGTTCCTGCCAATCAGCTTTATCCTGGTTCTTTTTCATCTCACGATGCAGTTCATCAAGTGCTTTTTTCCCCTCCTGCGCATCCTTCAAGGCATCTTTCAAGCCCTCCAGGCTTGTCTCGTGCCCCTTGTCGACTTCGGCAAATACCTCATCAATCGATGGCAGCCGAAGGGTATATGTCTCGCTCCGTGCAGACTTCGGACCTGAAACGGCGTCATTGTCAAATACTTCAACATAGTAGGCAACGACATCCTCTGGAACGAGGGCTAGTCCCTTCAGATCCCACCGATATGCAATGCTTTGTTCGTTTAGGTTGTTGTTCGTAGTAAAAGGAATATTCTTCGTCGTGAACTCCTCAGCGGATTGTTCATATCGTGAGTGTGCCAGACGATACGCAAGCCGAAGCCCCGAGAAACCATAGTCATCGGAGATCTTAATGAGCATGCTGAGCGATTCACCTTCCGTGACATCGAGATTTCTCCCGGGAAGAATAATCATTGCCGATGGAAACGCATCAGGGACAACTTTCAGTCTGTATTCGATGGGGTTGGCGTTGGTGAGACCTTCTATATCCATCAGGTCAATATGATATGTGCGTTCTTTCATCAGAACAACCGAACCGGATGCCTTCTTCCTTGTGACATCAAGCGAAACGGTAGTACCATTGTCATAGATAACTGCTGCATGCGAAAGCGATTTGCTGCTCTCCACCGAGAATTTGATCGTCGTTCCCCGTGGACTCGAAACATCGCCAAGGTTGTCATCCATATCCTTTTTCCCGAGGCGGGTATAGAGCGGGTAGTCGAGTGAAAGACGGAGCATCTTCACAATCGGACGATCAATCACCGTTAACGCATACTCATTACTTCGGATATCCGCAGCGGAAGCATAATATGAAGTCGTGTACTTGATGGAGGGAATCGAATACTGGAACATATCCCCTTGTCGTTGGAGTGGAGTTGCATCAAACTCCCGCTGCCCATCCGGGCGCTGATACAGAATGGGCTCACCGGCATATTCTCCGATGATGCGGATGCGAATGTCGACATTATTGCCCTTCACCACTTCCTTGTTGCCGGGCTCCACCACAAGTCTGAAGGGCGGCGGAACAACATAATCGACACTGTAATTCACCAGTCTGTTCAGTGCCTCTGATAGGGTGGGTGAAAAGAAAATAAAGAGTGCGGACCCGAACACACCCGACAGGAAGAGGATCCTGCTGCGCTTTGCCACTTCCCGTTTATCCACTCCGGAAGGGAGATCCACGGCTTTTACTTCATCGTACACATCCTGGAATGAAGCATCGATCAATTCCGTTGAGTACAACCCCTCAGCTTTTCGTTCAGGATAAAGCTGGAGAATATCCAGAAGATGGTCTTTAATGGCCGGAAACACTCCACCAATCTTCCTCGCAATCTCATGATCGTCTTCTCCTGGAAGGACGCCGACGAGCTTCATGGCCGGGATGATAACCAACCAGGCGATCAAGCCCAGAAGCCCTAACACCGAGACCGACACGAGGGCCGTTCGAATGGACGATGTAAAGTGAAAGAGAGACTCACTCACCGCAAAGAGAATTACCAAACACAATGCAATGATCAGGAAAGAGAGGAGACCGGTTGCAATCTCGACGGTGAGTTGTTTTCTCCGCACTACACTTAAGCGAGTTCTGAGGTCGTCATAGATTGATGTGTATGTGTGTTTCATCTCAGTGTAACAACGCCCATATAATGAGGTTTGTTCCGAAGCGAAGCGCCTGCTGACGCTTTTCCTCGGGCGTGTTATGCACTTCGGGGTCTGTCCACCCATCTCCCGGATTCGATTGATACGTATAGTAGACAACAAGCCGGCTGTTATGAAACAGGCCGAAACCCTGAGCGGGCTTCCCGTCATGCTCATTGATTTTGGGAGGACCCGATGAAAAGTCGTACAAGATGTGATACAATGGATGATTGAAAGGAAGTTCAACGAATTCCTGTGAGGGAAAAACTTTCTTCATTTCTCTTCGGAAGGCTTTGTCCATTCCGTAATCGTCATCCGCGTAAAGAAATCCACCATTCTCCAGATACATTCTCAGGCGACGAGCCTCATTCTCCGAGAGCGAAATGTTCCCATGGCCGGTCAGAAAAAGAAACGGATAGGCGAAAACGGCGTCACTCTGAAGGTCTACAAACTCGTAGCGGGGGTCAACTCTTGTCTGTGTGTGCTCCTGCACGAAACGCAGAAGGTTCACTTCACCCGAAGGGTCGTTATACCAATCACCA
>QKGJ01000356.1 GCA_003251275.1 Ignavibacteria bacterium | reverse complement strand
GACTTCCACTGGATCAGCACGGACCGACGGAGTCCGTTACGGATAGAAATCCAGGGGGCAAGCAGTGCGAACGGCTCTTTTGAGACTTTAGAGACCGTCAGCTGCTTAGATGAAAATTGCTATTCCAGCGAAGAAATCACCTTGTATGAGACATTTCAGGTTGAAAAGCGAAGTCTTCTTGCTAGAGGCAAAGATAGGAAATCATCATTTTTTAGGATAAAAGAGGTGTATGAAGACGGAGGGATGGTTTTCACGGAAAGCGTTCAAGGTCAGGTTTCCATCGATGCCGAACGGGCTTCTTTGGAGTTTTCATTAAGACAGAACTATCCTAATCCTTTCAATCCTTCAACACGAATAGAGTTTAATCTCCCGGAAGATTCATTTGTTACTTTGGAGATTTTTAACCTTCTTGGTGAAAGTATGGGAAATGTCCTTGCTGAACAGCAAGCTGCAGGATTTCATTCAGTGGTCATTGACGCAACCGGCATGCCCAGCGGCACCTACATATACCGAATGAAGGCAAACAACTTTGTCGCCACGAAAAAGCTTATCGTCATTAAGTAACGCGGGGCAATGAGTGACACTTCGCCTCCATCAATAAGAGGAGCTCATGTTGAATTTCATCTTGAATCCGAACCGAGATCCACTCAGAATCCTCTGCCTTGGCGCGCATTGCGACGATATAGAAATTGGATGCGGCGGAACTCTTTTGAGATTGATTGCAGAGCATCGGAATGCGGAATTTATGTGGGTGGTTTTTTGCTCAAACAATGTCCGAGCGGCGGAAGCAAGCAACGCGGCAAGTAGTTTCTTGACCGGAACAACAAAAAAAAAAGTAATCATCAGAAATGAACGGGACGGTTTCCTCCCCTACTCTGCCATAGATGTAAAGGAATTCTTCGAGGAATTAAAGACCAAGTTTTCTCCCGATTTGATTTTTACACATTACCGCGATGACCGCCATCAAGACCATCGGTTGATATCAGATCTCACGTGGAACACATGGCGTAATCATATGATCCTTGAATATGAAATTCCAAAGTATGATGGTGACCTTGGATCTCCAAATTTCTTCGTCCCCCTCTCGGAATCCTTCTGCGCGCACAAGGCAGACTTGATTGTCAAGTCCTTCCCATCGCAAAAATCGAAGCATTGGTTTCGTCCGGACACGTTTCTTTCGCTGGCAAGAATTCGTGGAATCGAATCGGGCGCCATGGAAAGTTATGCAGAAGGTTTCTATGCCCGCAAAATCGTTATGTAACTGCTTCCGCCCAAATTCATTTGTCTTCAAAGAATAGCACTGAGAGATTGGATTCACCATGTTGAGCTTAGCACCGCAAATTGATAAGCAAGTGAATTCTGAATGATCATCGGCATCCAACTAATTTTTCTTTTCCTCTTTGGTTTTTTCACCTTCTATCTACTCTTTCTGAGTGGTGCCAGTTGCCTTTGGCGGAACCGCTCTTCTTTTTTGACTTCGCGCAATAGATGCTTTGCCATCGTTGTTCCAGCCCACAATGAAGAACTGTCAATTGGAAAAACTCTGGCAAGCTTGCTGATGATTGACTATCCTCGTAGTCAATTTGACGTTGTCGTAATCGCAGATAATTGTTCGGATACGACAGCGACAATAGCGGGTTCAGCAGGTGCGATAGTCTTGGAGCGAACCGATACCACAAGCCGGGGCAAGGGGTATGCACTTCGGTGGTGTTTCGATAAGCTCACCCAGTCCGAGTCGAAGTATGATGCCATTGTTGTCATAGATGCAGATAGTATTGCGTCACGAAATTTGCTCACCGTGCTGAATTATGAGCTTGAACAGGGTTCCAAGGTGATTCAGATCAGTGATCTCGTTGCACCCCAACCTGGCAACTGGAGTGCTGAAGCAACCAGGCTCGGCTTCTTCCTCTACAACTATGTACGCCCACTTGCAAGAAGAGTACTTGGTTGGTCGGCAGGTCTTCGCGGCAACGGGATGTGCTTTGCAATCGGGATCCTTCGTAGTATTCCATGGGAAGCTTATTCACGGGCAGAGGACTTGGAGTATGGGCTGCTCTTGCTTACTCGTGGATACCCCACTCAATTTGCTCCGGAAGCATCCGTGCTTGCAACAATGCCCACCAATCCCGATAATGCAAAATCTCAGCGGGCTCGATGGGAGGGAGGTCGTCTTCCGCTCATCCGACGGTTTGCTCCACTCCTCATTCGAGAGGCCTTCCGTCAGCGATCGCTGGCGTTGATCGATTCACTCATTGACCTCGTAACACCGGCAGTGATGAATATGCTTCTCGTTGCATGCTTTATGGCGGTCCTTTCGTTTCTTCTCGGACTTATTGGGCTGGACCATATGCACTTCCTAGCAATTTGTTGGTTGCTTGTTATTTCTGCCGCGCTACTTCACATGGTCATTGGAGTGGCAAGAGGAGACGATCCTGATCTAATGAGACTGATTTACTATGTTCCCCGCTATGCCTTATGGAAGTTGGCACTCTATACTCGTCTGGCTTCATCGAAACCTACGCAAGAGTGGGTCCGTACAACGAGGGAGCATGAAGGTTCGACTAGTATGAAAGAGGAGGGCGGGAATTAGTGGCCAAAGTTCTTGTTATCGATGATGATGAAATGCATCTCATGCTCATGGGAAA
>QKGJ01000259.1 GCA_003251275.1 Ignavibacteria bacterium | reverse complement strand
CAAAGGGCCGGACTGGATTGATTTTAACCTATTCGATATCTAACTTTTTTATGAATTACACAGCAGCCTCCAATTAATTGACATGAAGACGATAAAACGCTTTTCTCTTTCGCGCAAGATTGCCATAGGAATCATCCCGCTGTTTCTGCTTTTCGTCAGCGTGAGCGTCATCCTCCAGAATCATTTTCAGGAAGAGGAAATGGTTCGCCAGGCGCAAGTGACCGCGTACATCTATGCGGATATCATAAAGGAAGCCATGGTGAGCATGATGGTGAATAACCTGGACGTGGATGAAAGCTTCCTTGAACAGGTCAACAAACTTGACCAATTTGACACGTTGCACATCCTGGTAAACGCGCTAAAACTCCGTCCGGATGTCGTTCCTCCCGAAAAGATGAAGCGAGTGGCAACTGCACATAAAACGCTGGTGCCCCACGATGATGTTGAAAGAAAGGCGTTGGAAACAGGAACGCCATTTTTCTCTACCCAAGGCGAACGGTTTAGGGGAGTGATTCCGTTTAATGCGACAAAGAAGTGCCAGGAGTGCCACGCCGTGCCGGTAGGATATACGCTCGGTGCAGCAGATCTGCATATTTCATTTTCCCAGGTTGCCGCAGCTGCCGAAGGGAATTGGCGGCGATCTCTTTTTATTTTTCTCATCTTTGCAGTCCTTGCGATGATCGTAGCGACCATCGGATTCAGAAGAATTATTTCCCGGCCCACCGGCAAGCTGATTGACGCCGCGAATCAGATTCAGCAGGGGAATCTTGATTATTCGGTTGCTCTTGATCCAGTGAAGGGAAGCACTGCTGACGACGAACTCCATTATCTTGCAGATCGCTTTGAGGACATGCGTCTATCCCTGAAGGAGAAAATAGAACAACTTGATGAACTGAATAGAAGCCTCTCGCAAAGGAACAACGAACTTGAAAACGCCCTTGCACAACTCCAGAGAGCACAGGATGATCTCATCAAGATGGAGCGTTTAGCGGTCACCGGTAAGATGACTGCACAGCTTTCCCACGAGATCAACAATCCCGTCCACAACATTCAAAGTCTTCTGCAGACATCTCTCCGCAAGCTGGCAGGTGGTCAGCCAAAGGTACAGGAATTGTTGAGTGTCGCACTCGAAGAGATTGAACGTATGGCAAAGCTTACCCGCCAGATGTTGGACGTGTACCGCGGTTCGATGACCGAAATACAGCGCGAGCCGCAGGATATCCGGGAGCTTCTTACCGAGATCGCCGAATTGAACGCGCAGATGCTTCAGGAGTCGGGAATCAAAATTCAATGCGACCTTCCTGAAAAGAATATCACACTGCTTTGTTCGCGCGATAAGATGAGGCAAATATTCCTGAACCTCATTCTTAATGCGAAAGACGCAATGCCAGCGGGGGGAACGATTACCCTGCGGGCGAGGGAAGAAGGGACAAAGGTGCTCATAGAAGTGATCGATGAAGGGAGGGGGATTCCAGGGGAACATCTTGACAAGATTTTCGATGCATTCTATTCCACGAAAGATGAATTGAGAGGAGCTGGACTGGGACTTTTTGTGACCTACGCACTGGTGCAGCAACACGGTGGCACAATAAACGTTCGCAGCGAGGTGGGACGCGGATCGGTATTTACAATTACAATGGAGGCAGTGTATGACGCAGCCCAATCCTGAAGCCACCATTCTCATTGTCGATGACGACCACGCATTTCGCGTTGCGACGCAGACTCTTCTCGAAGATGAAGGGTGGAGGGTTGTGGTTGCGAAGAATGGAGACGAGGGAGTGATACTCCTGGGGACTGAAGATTTTGATCTCATCTTGTCTGATCTCGTGATGGGTAGAATGAGCGGCATCGCGTTTCTTCAACACGTGAAGGAAACCGTCCCGGATCTCCCCGTGATCATGGTAACCGGATTTGGATCCATCTCGACCGCAGTCGAGGCGATGCGAAAGGGCGCATTGGACTATCTTACAAAGCCCTGCAACAATGAAGAATTGATTATCAAAGTTCGCAAGGCTCTGGAGGCCGGGAAGAAAGACCGTGAACTCAAGCACCTTCGCGAAGAACTCAATACGACGTACAGTTTCGGCTCAATGGTAAGCCGAAGCGCGAAGATGAAGGAGGTATTTGAGAAAGTGCGGAAGGTGGCGGACGCAGATGTCACGGTGCTGATTCAGGGCGCCAGCGGAACAGGAAAAGAACTCGTTGCCCGAGCGTTGCACTTCAACAGCAATCGGAAACCGAAGCCATTTGTCGCAGTGAACTGCTCAGCAATTCCCGAAAACCTGCTCGAGAGTGAATTGTTCGGACACGAGCGCGGCGCATTCACCGGTGCTATCAAGCAACGGATAGGAAAGTTCGAAGAGGCAAACGGCAGCACATTGTTCTTGGATGAGATCGGAGATATTGCGCCTGCGGTCCAAAGCAAACTCCTCCGGGTTTTACAGGAAAGGAAATTTGAGAGGGTGGGGGGAAATACAACTCTCGAGGTGAATACCCGGGTTGTGACAGCAACAAACCGTAACCTCGAAATGATGATGCGGGACGGTGATTTCCGCGAGGATCTTTTCTATAGACTCAACGTTTTCCCGATTGTCCTACCCCCCTTGCGCGATCGATTGGAGGATATTCCCCTTCTCAGCGAGCACCTGCTCAAGCGATTCACAGATCTTGCTGGCGGAACGGTACTCTCACTGACGCCGGAAGTTATTACCAGCATGATGAATTACGACTGGCCGGGAAACATCCGGGAATTGGAAAATCTTCTGAAGCGGGCCATGATAAATGCAACCGGAGGGGTTATCACCGCACTCGATCTACCGCAATCCTCTTCCTCCGTCATTGAAACGGGCGCCGGCGCGGATCCCAATACTCCCTTCAAGGATTATATATCGACCATTCTCCGGGATGCGGAAAAGAAATATCTTCTCCGGATGTTGGAGAAGCACAAAGGCAATATCAATCAGATTGCAAAACTGATGGAAGTGGATAGAAAGACGGTCTACCGCAAAATGTCGGAACACTCCATCAATCCATCGGAGTATCGTTCGTAATGTGGACGCCGAGCCACACTTTTTGACGTCCTAAATCATTTCGCCGTCCCCTCTCCGCCACACTTTTCTCTCAAGGCAAACCTTCATCGCCAGAAAATCAGGGTTTATTACAACAACCGGCCCTGTGATTTTCCTGGCATGTGAGTTGAACTACATAGCGCAGCTGTAGTTCAATTCTCATTTTCCTTACAACTCTTTTTTCCTATGTCAATCTCGACAAATGTAATCCAATCTGAGGCCATTCCTCACATGCAATCACTCTTCAGTTTTGCTCTTCGTCTCTGCCGAAATATCGATCTTGCGCGCGATCTGGTGCAGGAGACAATGCTGAAGGCGTGCAAACACATTCATACCTATGAACAGGGTTCCAACTGTCGTGCGTGGTTATTCCAGATTTGCAAGAATTCGTACATCAACATGTATCATCGCCAACGAATGCATGCCCTTCCTCTTTATGGCAATTTAGAAGAGGGGAGGTATTCCTCCCTTCCGGAAGAGGTCGAACAACCAAATGAAACAAATCTGGATTTCTCACTCAACGATACTGTTTCAGGCGCACTTCATCGTCTCCCCATACACTATCAGACGGTGTTGATCCTTGCGGATATCGAAGGCCAGACGTACGAAGAGATTTCGGATTTTATCGGAGTCCCGATGGGAACCGTCCGATCACGACTTCATCGTGGTCGTAAGATCCTTGCGGGACTTCTTGAAGGGTACGCGCGAAATGCAGGTTATGTGTCTCCACTCGTCAACTAGAGGAAAGGGACAGTGATGGACAATTATCAAAAAGCCCTGGCTGAAGAGAAGATCGAAAACTTTGCAGTTGCGCTAAAGCTATTTCGGGATTGTCTTTCCCGGGACGATCTTGATACGGGAGATATCCTGTTTCACTGCGCATGGTGCCAGGAGCACATTGAATCGGGAGAGAACAAAGAAGCGATCAAGCTCTACTGCGAGGCAAGCAGGATCGCTCATTCGAATGCATGCCGGCTCAACAGCATGTTCAGGGCCGGATGGCTACTGATGCAGGCTAAGAAATATGATCAGGCCGCAACGATATTTCGTCAGGCAATCGATTACGGGGATGTTGTGGACTTGAAAATCGAGCCGTACCAACATGCAGTGTACTGGTATGCTGTCTGTCTGGAAACGGAAGGTCAGTTTCTGGAGGCCCTCCAGTGGTATCGGCTGGTGGAGGGACTTGCTCCGCAACTAAGACCGGAAAGTCACTGGCGCCAGGTACACTGCCTGGAAAGTGTCGGCTCCTACGACGATGCTGTGGAAGTCTGTAACCGGTTGTCGAAGCCGGCGCCGGATGGATTTCCCGTGAGCCGATACAACATGCTGCGAGATCTTGCGGTACGTGAGAGAGCGCTTCTCTCGGAATCCCTTTCGGATCCATTTGATCCTGGTTCGGGAAGGAACATAGCATTGTGATTACGCAACTCCAGTATGTGCCGCAAGAAAAACCCGATCCGGAACATCTCGCGTTCATTGCGTTTTCAGGTCAGCATGATGTTGCCCACGGGGTTTTCAAACGAATTCCGGAGGACCTCCGTGAGTCATACGGGACAAAGTACGTCTATTCTGAGGTCACCATCGGCGGCATCAAGACCCTGCGTAAACTCCTTGCGGACTCGGCGCAAGTTGATGCACATGAGGAGAAGAAATTCCTTGACGATACCGTGCGATTATTCGTGCAAAGGTGTCGGGAGGAGAATTCCTTCCCCAGGGAGTTGTTCGATACGATCCTCCGGTGGGGCGATGAACTGAGTCGCCTTTCGCGGCTAGAGGAGGCGTTGTACTGGTACAACGAGGCCCTCGAACTCGGCGCAAAGAAATTTCCACACTTCTATTCCAGGGCATTGCTCGGGAAGGCTCATACACTGAACTGCATTGGTAAATTTGACGAGGCGAAAGATTTGCTGCTCTCTTTGATCGAGCGACCGTATATGATCACGGAGAGAAATCTCATACCGGAATTGTTGTTCACCCTGGGGAGGGATTCGTTGCTTACCGGAAATATCTTGAGCTACAAACAACTTTTCTTCCAGGGGCTCAGACACTTTTATACAAACATGGAGAATAGAAAAGCCCTTGTAGAACAACTGAGCAAGACGTACCGGAAAAAGTTCCATCTTATTCTGGACAGAGACATCGGCATAGCGAACCGGTTGCTCTACGTTTTGCACCGTGTCTACTTTGCGCTCAACAACTTGCGAGTGTTACGTCTTGTGGGGATTACGCCATCACTACGCTATTTGATCCTTGGCTTCATTTACTTCCTGAATTACTATAGGGTGGGCTCAATGCGGGAACGGCCGTTGTCGACCTCCCAGTTGAAGAAGGGCATTGGGCTCACCCGAACAATTTCACCCTATAACGTGAAGCGAGATGTCCTTGTCACTCGCGGGATGGGAGGCATCGGGGATCTTCTTATGATGACCCCGGGTTTGCACGCGCTGAAAGAGATGCGTCCCGAAAGAGAGATCCACCTGGCGATTCCCAAACGCTATTTTTCCATCTTCAAGCACAATCCCGACGTACAATTGTTCGATATCGAAGACACTTCGCTTGATCACTTCCGCTATCGCAGGTGGTTTAATTTTACGGACTGTCCTGCATCTCGCGCCGAAGCGCGCATCGCCCCGAGGATAAGAAAGAATCGGATTGAAGTATTCGCGAAGGCGCTCGGTGTCCGTTTCTTTCATCGGTGGAAGATGGATTCCCGGCCTCGCTACTTTATCTCCGAGGAGGAGCGACAAATTAAGAATGAGTTTTGGAAGAAGAACAATCTCGACGGAAGGCGGGTCATCGGCATGCAACTTCGCTCGGATGAAGTCTACCGCGATTTTCCTCATATGAAAGAGCTGGCATGCGAACTCGCGAAGGAGTATCGCGTTATCGTGTTCGATGCTGAGCCGATTGAGGGGTACGAAAACCCTGGCATCATAAAGCTCAGTGGAGTCTCACTTCGTGTTGCCTTCGCCATTGCGTCGGGATGCGATGTGATCGTTGCCCCCGATTCGTCGTTCGTTCATTTTGCCGGCGCGATGGATATTCCTTGCGTTGCCCTTTATGGTCCAATCGACGGGTTGGTCCGGACAAAAGACTATCCGCGCTGCACACCTGTCGATGTCCGCGACTCCCTTGGCTGCATCGCATGTTGGAGAAACGAACAAATTCCTTGCAAACTGACAGAAATGCGTACGAGCGCGTGTATGTCAAACATTCCAATCCAAAAAATACAAGTGGCGGTTCGATCTGCCATGGAAAGGGTATCGACAAATGGTAACAAGTAAGTTCTGCGACGCGGCGGACTGGTTTGATCCGGAGATTCAGGATATCATCCTACAACAGTTGCGTGAGACTCCCCGCTTTCACCGCAAGCAGTGGGAATTTGCCTCGATCTTTCGCGCATTGAAGCACAATGGGAAATTGCATTCGAAATCCAAAGGGCTCTCTGTAGGCGGAGGCGTTGAACGACTTCTCTACTCGATTGCACCTCATGTTGGCTCCCTGCTGGTAACTGATCTTTACGACGAACAAACGACGTGGGATTGTGCTCGTACGTCCGACCCTGAAGTATTTGTCAAATCGCAAAAACCTTTTCCCGTCGATGATCGAAACATTTCCGTCAAACGCATGGACATGCGATCGCTCGATCTCGAAAAAGAGACTTTTGATTTTTGTTACTCCACATGCGCCGTAGAGCATATCGGACACCAGGACGACTTCCTGCGGCATTTTAATGAAGTCGCGCGGGTACTCAAACAAAACGGTCTCTACGTTATGACGACCGAGGTCTCATACAACACTGAGGTGATCCGGGATAAACACAATTATGTATTCACCCTGGAGTACCTGGAACAATTATTTGATGAATCGGACCTGGAACCAATCGGCATTTTTGATGCTTCAGTATCGCCCCATCGGATTAACAGGCCCCTTCCATCGAACCTGGGAGATCTGAATTTCTTCAACGCTGCTACTCTCGCGGAAGACATCCTCAGGGAAAGTCCACACCTGCAACTCTTGCGTGGGAAACATCCCTTTACCTGCGGCCTTTTTCTTTTGCAGAAGCGTCGAGGGAAAAAAAGCCTGGGGGTGAAGGGTCTCTCATCAACACGGACATTGATGAATCAAGGGGTGAAAGAGTATGAGGAAACGCTCAACAAATCCGTTGTCACGTTGAATCCATACTCCATGATTGCGGGGGAGAAGTCGCGTTTCTGTGCCGACCACCGGGAGTTTTTTGCGGAGCAGGCAAATCCGCAAGAAGATGATACGGTTTTTCACACTGACTATTTCTGGTTGGGTTCTGCGAGGCGGCGCTTCGAGGTCCAGTTCTATGTGCTTAACCCAATCCATGACGCCAACGTAGAGATGCGAGTCCATCGCTTCAAAACGCTGAATTCACAGGAGGTGGAATGTGTGGAACAGATCCTGGTGCCATTGTCTCAGGATCGGCTGAAAGTGCACCTGGAGGTCGAAACACATGAGGACTATAGTTATGCGATCCTGGGGAAGCAAAGAGGGTCGGTTGTACTGGTCGAGGACATTGCGATAGAGAGCTGGACGAATGCTCTGCCAGAAAAGTTCCGGAAGTCCAAACACGCTGTCTCACTTCCATCCGAAAGCGAGGTGTTCGTTGCATGAACGCGCTGGCCCTCCAGTTTGCATGGATGTATGCACTGAGTCAGTTAAAGCTGAAGTATCGGTACACATTTCTCGGTGTATTCTGGAATCTCATTGAGCCTGCACTGTTCCTTGCGGTTCTCAGCATCGTCTTCTCCATTATCAACAAGATGGATATTGCGGACTATGCGGTCTTTCTCTTCGCAGCCCTTGTGCCGTGGCGATATTTCGAAAAGGTGGTGAATGCGTGTATGGAATCAATCGTGGGGGGAGATTGGCTGTTGAAGAAGCTGCCCGTTTCTCCGTTCTCGCTTCCGGTGAGTCGGTGGATGCAGGCGACGATTGAATTTTCTTTTTCGCTCGCTGTTGTTTTTGCTTTTTACGCGCTCTTCAAACCAACATGGACGTCCCACTTGCTCGTTCTTCCGTTTGCGATTCTTGCGTGGAGCGTTGCAAGCCTGGGTGCGGGATTGATCGCGGCAGTGCTCTTCACCTTTTTCCGGGATGTGAAACCTCTTGTGCAGTTGGTGCTGATGCTGCTCTTTTTTTCTTCGCCTATTCTCTTCCGGCCGGACATCTTTGCTGAACACACACTGCAGGCGACGCTCTTGCAATGGCATCCGCTCACATACTTTGCGGCGCTGTTCCAGAAACCGATCTACTTCTCTGCATGGCCGAGCTTAACGGACTGGTGCATTACCACCGCCATCGGCGTAGGCGCAGTTGCCGGAGGATATGTACTAGTTCAGTCAACCAAAAAACATTTCTACTTCTATTTGTAAACATGCAGAACGTTGCCTTCAAACTTGACAATGTCTCCGTCTGTTTCCGGCGGAATGCTGTGCTTCTTCGAAGCCTGAAACAAGGACTTTCGCAAATGGTTCACCGAAGAGCTGAAGAAGAATTTCGCGCCCTCTCAAACATTTCCCTGGAGATCCGGGACGGAGAACATGTGGGACTCATCGGGCGGAACGGGGCAGGGAAGTCTACGCTGCTCCGCGTGTTGACGAGGGTTATCGAGCCTCAGACTGGGTCGGTTTACACCAACGGCTTCAAGCATGTGGTCCCGCTGCTGGAGCTCGGCATCGGCTTTCATCCGGACCTGTCGGGAAGGGAAAACTGCTTTCTTGCGGGTCACCTGATGGGCTATTCCAGAAGCGAAATCGAGCAGAAAATTCCTGACATCATCCGTTTTTCAGAACTGGGAGATTTTTTCGATCAAGCTGTGAAAACGTATTCCTCGGGCATGTATGCGCGACTTGCATTCGCTCTGGCAACCGACGTTATGCCTGAGGTGCTCCTCGTCGATGAGGTGTTTGGCGTTGGCGACGAGTTCTTCATTCGAAAATGTGTTGTACGGATGCAGCGCTTGATGAGTGCCGGGACGACCACCGTTCTCGTTTCACATAACATCGATTTTCTTGTTCGGCAATGCACACGTTTGATTTGGTTGGACGATGGAAAACTGGTCATGGATGGTGAACCACACGACGTGGCTCTTGAATATCGACAACAAAACGGTAAGGCCGCGTGATGAAATCAAAGCCAGACGGAACTTCCTCTGCAATCATGGTAATTAATGCAACGAATATAGGCCGATGTCTGGACGGCATTAGTGTTTACACGTTGAACATTTTGAAAGAACTTGCCAGCCTTAGAACCCATCTACGGTTTATTATCTACGTGAATCGAGCCTCTGCCCACCGACTTGAGAAAATTCGATTCGGGGACAACTGTTCGGTACGATGGATAGGCGAAAGTGTCTCGCCGGATCACGGATTCCGGGGCCAGTTGTTGCGTCTCCTTGTTGCGCAGTGGATCTCCTGGAAACACAGGGCTATTCCCCTGTTCGCCGCCAGTCAACTGGAGTCTGCATTCTTCCGTCGTCGACAGGTGATCATGGTGCATGATGTGATTCCCTTCCTTTTTCGTCGGTGGCACAAGAAGCAATACTACTTTTTTCGCTTGTGTCTCCCGTTCATCTTGAAGAAAGCAGAGGCGATTATCACCCCTTCATACCATACACAGGGATTGCTTCAGCAGGTGTTTGGGGTTTCGGAAAAGAAACTCCATGTGGTTCCCAATGGAGTGCAGAAAGAGTTTCATCCCACCTCAATCAATGGAGAGCGGAGGGGAGACGACTTTATTTTATTCGCCGGTCGTATCGCTCCCATGAAAAACCTGAAGGGTCTTCTAAAAGCATTTTCGATGATTCAGCATCAGGTTCCTCACACGCTGGTGATTGTCGGGCATGGAAAAAACCGTAGAGCGAAAATCCTTTCATCGGAAAATCTTGAGAAGCTCAAGATCCCTCGTCGCCGGGTTGTGGTGAAGGGTGTTGTATCAACGCGTGAGTTGGCGGAGCTTTACCGGAGAGC
>QKGJ01000169.1 GCA_003251275.1 Ignavibacteria bacterium | reverse complement strand
AAAGTCCTCTTTGGTATATTGTCTACCGCATGCGGGAATAGCTCAGTTGGTAGAGCGCAACCTTGCCAAGGTTGATGTCGCGGGCTCGAATCCCGTTTCCCGCTCTGCCCCAAGTCACAGGGGCAACAGGAAAACGTGGTAATCGCGCCGCGTTTTCTTTGCAATACACTTCCTCTTTAAAGTGGCCCCGCCACCATTAATCCCACCAGGTGGCGGGGTTTTGTTTAATGGGGAGTTCTATTTGGCGCCGTACCCAAGTGGTAAGGGAGAGGTCTGCAAAACCTTTATGCGGTGGTTCGAATCCACTCGGCGCCTCTGCTTCTGAATGAACCCCGACCATATCGCCGGGGTGGCGAAATTGGTAGACGCACAGGACTTAAAATCCTGAGGGCCGTAAGGTCCGTGCCGGTTCAAGTCCGGCCCTCGGTACAGATCAATCGCGACCTCGGGGTTGAAGCGGGCGGTTAGCTCAGTTGGTTAGAGCGCTACCTTGACATGGTAGAGGTCACAGGTTCGATTCCTGTATCGCCCACAAAAGAACCGCCATCTGAATCGGAGTTATGCTCCGATTTTTTATTGGATTGATGTTTCGAAAAAGATGAATCACGTGAAGATTACGCTTCCCGACGGAACGGTCAGGGAGTTTGAAAAAGGGGTGACCGGACGCAAGGTTGCAGAAAGTATCGGTCGCAATCTTGCAAAGGTGGCGCTTGCAATTGTCGTCGACGGCCAGGTGTGGGACCTCTCCCGGCCGATATCAAAGGATTCCTCTGTAAGGATTGTAAAGTGGGAGGATGAGGAAGGGAAGAAGACTTACTGGCATAGTTCAGCTCACTTGATGGCAGAAGCAATCGAATCTTTGTTCCCGGGTACCAAGTTCGGCATTGGCCCTCCTATCGAGACAGGCTTCTACTATGATATTGACATGGGCGACCACTCCCTTTCCATGGACGACCTTGGAAAGATCGAGGGAAAGATGCGCGAATTTGCAGACCGCGATGTTCCATACGTCCGTGAGGTAAGAAGTTGGGATGATGCTGTAGCATACTTCAAGAAAAAACATGACCCGCTCAAGCTTGATTTGCTCGAAGGACTAAAGGGTGAGGAGATTACTTTCTATCACCAGGGAGGATTCACGGATCTCTGTTTCGGGCCTCATATTCCATCCACCGGCGCGATCAAGGAAATAAAGCTTCTGAGCATTGCGGGTGCATATTGGCGCGGGGATGAGAAGAACAAGATGTTGCAACGCATCTACGGCATAACGTTTCCGACAAAGAAGGAGCTGGAAGAGCATCTCTTCCGGTTAGAAGAAGCGAAACGAAGAGATCACCGAAAACTCGGCGCGGAATTGGACCTGTTTCTTCTCACGCCAAAAGTCGGCCCAGGACTCCCTATCTGGCTCCCAAAGGGAACGGTTCTACGCGAGACTCTTGAGAACTTCCTCCGCGATGAACAAAGAAAGCGCGGTTATCTTCCGGTGGTAACCCCGCACATCGGGAATATCAACTTGTACAAGACAAGCGGTCACTATCCATATTACAAGGACAGTCAGTTCACACCGCTGAAAGTTGATGAGGAAGAGTACCTGCTGAAGCCAATGAATTGTCCACACCATCACCAGATCTATCTTGCGAAGCCGAGAAGCTACCGGGACCTCCCCCTCCGTCTGGCGGAATTTGGAACAGTGTATCGCTATGAACAATCTGGCGAATTGAATGGATTGACACGCGTTCGTTCATTTACTGTCGATGATTCTCACATGTATGTCCGGCAGGATCAATTGAAGGATGAGTTGATCGCCGTAATTGAATTGATTCAACTGGTATTTAACAAGCTCGGTTTCAGTGATTTTAAGACCCGATTATCTTTTCGCGATCCGAAGAACAAGGAAAAGTACGGTGGCGAGGATGACATGTGGGAGCAATCCGAAGCAGATATCAAGGAAGCGGCGGATGCCTCGCAGCTCAACTATTATGTTGCCATCGGTGAGGCGGCGTTCTACGGCCCGAAGATCGATTTCATGGTGCAGGATACGCTTCGGAGAACCTGGCAACTGGGAACGGTTCAAGTGGATTACGTAATGCCGGAGCGGTTCAATCTCGAATACACCGGAAGCGATGGACAGAAACATCGACCAGTGATTATTCACCGTGCCCCGTTTGGCTCCATGGAACGATTTATCGGAGTGCTAATTGAGCATTTTGCCGGTGATTTTCCATTGTGGCTTGCCCCTCTCCAATGCGTAGTATTGCCGATAACCGGACAGCAGATTGACTATGCCCAGAAAGTTTGCGATGATTTGAAGGCCGCCAATATCAGAGCGGAAACTGATGATCGGAACGAAAAGATTGGGTACAAGATTCGGGAATGGGAAACAACAAAAGTCCCTTATATGGTTGTGCTGGGAGAGAAGGAAAGAGCAAATACAACTGTCTCTCTCCGCCAGCATAAGAAGGGGGACCTGGGTTCGTTTTCTTTGAACGATATCATCACCAAATTCACGCATGAAATACTTCAGAAACTCATCACAGCCTAGGAGAGAAAAGCCATCGGCAAAGAAAAACGACCGCGCATTAATGAAGAAATAAAAGTCCCCGAGATCCGTGTCATTGATCATCACGGTGGACAACTTGGCGTCATGACCCCAAAGGA
>QKGJ01000395.1 GCA_003251275.1 Ignavibacteria bacterium | reverse complement strand
CGCTCCATTGCCAATGCAACAATGGAAACAGAATATCCCAAGAAGATGTATCCAAGCGATCGAAAGATTTGCGTCCGATTACGGATGTCGCGAACGGTGTAAACGGCAAGAGCACCGGCAATCAATGACGAGAGCGCAATCGTATAGTCGTTGCCGCGTATCCCGGCAACAAGAAACGCCATGATGACCGTGCCATAGAACGCCACACGCGAATCGAAGATGATGGTAAGCAGCATGGAAGCGGCTGGCAAGAAAATAAGATATTCGATCGGGGCGGCAACATTCAGTACATGCGTCAGGTACGCAAAGAACCCTGAGATGAGGATGAGCAAGCCAATGAGAATGAGGAGTCGGTTACTGCGATAGATTCGTTTCCGGAACAGGAAGAGGTAGATACCGTAGAGCGTCACAATCAGCGATACATGGAGCACGATACCGATTTCCTGGAGGAAGTTCCCCTCCGCCATGCCTCGTTCTGCGCGCGCTCGACGAAGCGACTCCAGCTTAAGCTTCGTTTCCGAGGTGATACGCTCGTGGCTGCTGACGATGCGCTCGTCTTCCTGGACAAAACCAATAGTACGGGGAATTGCGTCCACAGCGATCTGGAGCGCCTGAAGCGTTGCATTGTTGTCGAAGCGGATATTGGGGCGGATCTGGTGCATGACAAGACGCTGGGCGAGCGTCACTACAGAATCCTGCGCACCATAGCTAGCAAGAAGTTTTGAATGGACGAACTGTGCTGCCTCACTCATAGTCAGGAGCTGAGCGCCGGGGACTAAGTCTTCCAGCGGTCCCCGACGCACCGCCACAGTTCGACCTGCCATCGTATCTTTTTCCTGCGCAAGTACGCCGATATGTAGAGCTTCTAGCCCAACACCGGCTATTGTTTGTTCAAAATGATTGAACGTTCCCCGCCCTGCAAATCGGCTCAGAATTCCCCACTCCATTGCCGTTGGCTGCACGGGAAGTCTTGCCGCAAACTGAAGAAAAACAGTTGAGTCCGTGGCGACCGAAAACCCTTGTCGTTTGGCTGCGCGCAGCTTGTTCCAGAGTCCAACACCTTCCCGTAAGTCGTCGAAGAGATTTGCCGTCCGTTCGTGTACCTCTTCTTCTACAGAGACATCGCGATTGAACACCGGGTACACCTTTTGTCGGGCAGCCTCTACGTCGGAAGAAAACTCGCTCTCGTCCCGATACACCGGAAAAGAGAAAGGGGCGATGAGGTCTTTCCCGGCCCATACCGACCCAACTTTGAAGTCAACCTCGATGGATTCACCGCGGGGGAACATCAGCGACAGCAGGACGATCACGGTGACCGGAATAAGCGATTTGACAAGCATCTCCCGGCTGACCATCCTGCTTTTCAGGACTTCAATCAATTTCTCTTTTTGTGAATTGTCAGGCATAGGATGTAGATAACATTCATGTCAATATCGTTAGAATATGACGGAGAATCAATGAATCCTTGGTTCGGGTGAGGGCAAAGAAAAGCCCCGTGGTGACATGCACACCCGGGGCGTTCTTTCACTTTCGTAGCATGGACTAGTTGTTCTTTGCTCCTTGATCAACCCAATCAGCGATGAGTTTGATTTCTTCATCGGTAAGCCACTTCGCCTTTCCCTCCCTGATTTTTCTTTTCGAGTTCAAAGGCATGCGGGCATCAAACGGTGGCTCGACCATGAGTTTCTGCACAAGAATGCTTTTCTTGGAATCGTCGGCGACCCAGGGGGTACCATTCTTTCCTCCATGCCGCATCAGCTCATAGGTGTCCAACGATAGCTCGCTTGGATTGAAATTATCTTCTGCATGGCATGGTAAACAATTATTCTTAACAATCGGATAGACATCATCCTTAAACGAAATGGACTTGCTCTTTTCATCCTCCGCATGCAACTTCCCGCTGCCAATGACGACGATGGATAACAATGTTACTGCAAAAACTTTCAATCGTTCCTCCAGAGATAATTTGTTTTTACGGTGTTTTCGTTATGGGAATATTAACTCCGCTCGGCACGGGTTTGCTATCCTCAACACGAACAGATGTGGGGCCACTCGCCGAAGCATTCGTCACTCCGGTAATCTGTAGAATCGCAGAAGCAACATTGGGATCAACAAACTGCGCCGATGCCAACGATGGGTCGGGATTTTGGACGATGACATAAGGGGGCGTCCCCTGTGAGATTGACACATTCACGGAACCTCCGGAACCAACCGTGACACTCGAGGGATTCGCCACAAGCAGAGGCACCGCAGATACCATAATCGGAATAACAATTTCCTGTTCGTTGTGGGTTGGGTTGTCCAGCGATGGGTTTACGATACCCGGTGCGTCAGAATCCGTATCTGAAATCTTCACGCGCGTAGAGCCAACTCCTACTGCAATAATGTTCAACGCATTGTTTACCAACACTGCGGTTGCAACTGCGCTGTTGGGCTGCTCCGTAATCGCATACGGCGGATTGCCACCGCTAATCGTAACAGTCGCGGACCCACCCACCACAACGGATATCGCAGGACTGGAAGATGCCAGGGGAGGAATCGCTTCCTCGCGTCCCATATCTTTGCAACTATTGATGGACAATGACACGATGCCAATGCACAGGATAAGAAAAAGGATCTTTCGACCGGTCATTCTAAGAACCTAGAAATAGAAGTGGAGTAAGAGGTGAAACTCATCATTGTCAACTTTTTGTGCATCAGGGTCTTCCACGATATGCCGATACACGGGCCGCACTTCGACACCGGCGATAGGGAAGAACTCAACCCCAAATGAGTATCTGGAAACCGAACCCGACTTTACATCGATGTTGGGATCATAGAAATCGTAGGCGAATTTGAGATCGACACCCTGAGTGACCATGTAGTTCAGCTCGGCATATCCAACAAGGCCGGTGACCTTTGCACCAACTGAATCAGTTGTTGTCCAATCGGTCTCGCCAAAAAGAGTCAAATCTTTGTAGCTAATTCCTCCGAACCCACCCACCATTGTCGTTTTGGCTCCAAAAGAGTTTTCCTTGCGGAAGATGTTTCCCCCGATTCCAAGGTTGAGATCGTCAGTTGCCTTGAAAACTCCTTCGGCCCTTCCGAGGAAGGCTTTTTTCTTTCCTGCAGATGGGAATGAATTTTCCGATCCTGCATTGTAGACGCCCCCAGTAATGGAGATGGGGCCGGGGGAAATCCCCACTTCGAGCCCCGTTCGCTCCGGCCTGCCGAATTCTGCGCTGAATCCAAGCATTTGTCTTATGTAAACCGTGTGGTCGTCCATTTTTGTTCCATAGTTTGGAACAAATTTTCCAGCCTTTACAAATCCGTTAGCAGGAACAATATTGAGCAGAGCGAAAATCTCGAATCCTCTGTAGAGTCCCTTGTCGAGATACAGGTTTACTTTTCGTGCAAGGCGGAAGTTCATGTACACATCTCCTTGCATCTGCCAGATCTCGTCGGTGCTTGTGGATCCTGTTTTCCTGTTGAACCACAGCAGGCGCATATCTGCACCGATCGAAAAATTATCACTGAGGGCGGAAGAGAACTCGTCGAGAGCGAACTCGTCTGCCCAGGTTGGAACGGGTAGCTCCTCTCGCCCAAATTGCGTACCAAACGCCTGACGCATCGCTCCCCCGGAGGGGTTCACGTGACATGACTGACACCTGGCTCCCGTGCGAATTGCAAAGCGGGGCAAGGCCGTTGCCGTTTCGGCAAACAACAATCCAATGGTCATGATGAGAAAAATGCTCGTGAAGAGTCGCATAATGAAACACCTTTCGGAAAAAACAGGATGGTCGATGAAGAAGGTTGGTCAATATAGCAAGAGGCACCGAGTTATGCAACCCGATGCCCCAAGATGTTCAGTGATTACGACGCAGAAGCTCTACTTCTTCAATTTCAGCTTTTCAAGTTTCGGACTAATTACAAACCGGCAGTAGGGCGCCGACTTATTGTTATCGTAATAGTCCTGATGACTTTCTTCAGCTCTATAAAACGTCGTTAGCGGTTTGAGTTCTGTGACGATAGGATCCGAAAAGTCTTTCGCTATTGCGGCTCTGGATTTTTCAGCGATCGCTTTTTGTTTTTCATCATGATACAATATTATAGAGCGGTATTGTGTGCCGGCATCGTTGCCTTGCCGATTGAGCGTCGTTGGGTCATGAGCCTGCCAAAAGATGTCGAGCATCTGTTCATATGTGATAACCGCCGGATCGAACTCGATTTGCACAACCTCTGCATGACCTGTCGAGCCTGTGCAGACTTGTTTGTATGTTGGGTTGGCCACGCTGCCCCCTGCATAGCCTGAAATGGCGGAGAGAACGCCATCGTAGCGGCTGAACACTGCTTCGATGCACCAAAAGCATCCACCACCGAATGTTGCCTTCTCCGTTCGGCCGGAAAAAACACCCATATTCTTTTTCCCTTCCTCTTCGTTACGTGTTTGATGAAACGCGAAAACGCTGACCGCCAAAACCAGCAGGGCCGAAGCGCCTAGAGCCATTCCTCTGTTCATATAATTCCCCTCGTTGACCTCTCTATGATATGCATTTCATTGGTGATGCTCAAACGTACGCGCATTACCACTCGGAAGCATCACAAAAGCATAACGAACACAACTATCTTGACACTCGCACCCATTCTCCCTATACTTTCGTAGTAACCCTCGGAACAAAAACCCGCTCATTAAGTGTTTGGTGGGATGTGATGAAACTCTTCCGCATAGCCGCTGTGGCGGCTCTCCTTTTTTGTACCTCCGCTCTGCATGCACAGTTTTTCGGCTTCGGGAGAAATAAAGTTCAGTACACCGAATTCGATTGGCAGGTCCTAAAGACCGAGCATTTTGATATATATTACTATCCGGAAATGCAGGACCTGGCCGAGCGAGGGGCGTTCTATGCGGAGGAGGCTTACAAGCATCTCGAAGTAAAGTTCAACCATACGCTGAACAATCGCGTCCCGTTAATTCTATACAGCTCGCACCTTCATTTCCAACAAACAAACACCACTGGTGGATTCATTCCCGAGGGTGTGGGTGGATTCTTTGAATTTCTCAAGGGGCGTGTGGTCATCCCATCCGATGGTAATACCAACCAGTTCCGCCATGTGATCCGTCATGAGCTGGTCCATGTCTTTATGCACAGTAAGGTCTCACGAGTTCTCGTCGATCACCGCAAACCATCCGATCGCCTGCCGCCACTCTGGTTTGTTGAGGGACTCGCGGAATACTGGAGCACGACATGGGACACGCAGGCTGAGATGGTCATGCGCGACGTTGTTATCAACGATATTGTCGTCGGCCTGAATGACATGAACCGAATCTATGGCTCCTTCCTCATGTACAAAGAGGGACAGAACGCCTTGCAATACATTGGAAAAACGTATGGCGAGGAAAAGATTCTTCTCTTGATGGAGAATTTTTGGAAATCTGGGTTCTTCAGTGATGTCCTCAAAATGACAATTGGAAAGGACTATGAGGAATTTGATAAGGAATGGCTCTACGCTCTCAAGAAACAATACTACCCGCTCCTCGCATCGTATGACGTCCCCAGTCAAGCAGCACTGACCCTTGTCGAAAAAGGTTTCAACGCAAAACCGGTCGTGTTTGAATACGACTCCACGCGTGAAGTATTTTTTATTGGGAACAGAACAGGCTACACAGGAATATACAAATCCACTCTCGATCCCGACAAGGAGGCGAAGGAGGAAACCCGGCTGGTGGAGGGAGAAACATCCGATGAATTTGAAGCATTCCATCCCTTCCGCAGCAGAATGGACATCTCGAAATCCGGGATGCTCGCTTTTGTAACGAAGAGTGGGGAAAATGATGCCTTGCATTTGCATGATGTGTTTCGCGGTGAGACGACAGAATCGTTTCATTTCCCCGATCTCGTTAGTATTGGATCCACCTCGTGGGCGCCTGATGGAGTGCGCCTCGCATTTACGGCCGTCAACAAAGCGGGGAATAACGATCTCTACGTCGTCGATACGAAATCCCGAGAATTGCGAAAATTGACAAACGACTATTACGATGATCGCGAGCCAGCCTGGTCCCCCGACGGAAAATCGATCGCGTTCAGCTCCGACCGTACACCATTCGGCGAACTCGGCACATATAATCTCTTTTTGTATGATCTTGATTCGGGCGTCCTCGAATATCTCACTTACGGCGATCACACGTTCAGTGCCCCAGCATGGTCAAAGAATGGAACACGCCTTGCCTTCACCTCCGACATCGACGGAAACCACAACATCTGGATCATGGATATGGTACACCGCTCTGTCGACCAGCCACAGACCATCAGGAAAGTAACTCACTTCACCACGTCTGCATTCGATCCTACCTGGACTGCAGAGGGTGATCTGGTCTTTACCGCGTTCGAGCAGTTCAGTTTTCAAATCAAAATGGTCAAAGATATCAACGCCGTGTATGACACTTCCACAACGACGATGACCATCAACCTAAAGAATAAAGGCGAACCGTGGCATGCCCAGTCTATCACCGGTACGTCACACGTGCAGAAATTCAAATACAAGGGAGACTATAGTCTCGATCTTGCGCAGGGTGGAGTTGCGGCAGATCCGATCTTCGGAACGGCGGGAGGTGCCATCATCGCATTAAGCGATTTGCTGGGGGACGACCAGTACTATTTCATGATCTATAACACCGCCCAATCACAGGATGAATTCCTCCAGAGTTTCAACATCGCTATTTCGCGCGTTTCATTCGCACAGCGAACGTCTCTCGCCTATGGCATCTTCCGTTTTTCCGGCAGACAGTATGACATCACGGATCGTGACGGATTTTTTTACGAACGGGTTTTCGGCGGATACTTTGCGCTTAGCTATCCATTGAGCAAGTTCCAGCGATTGGAGATGTCGGTCAGCCTCAGCAATTCAAACAAGGAAATCCTCGGTCTTCCCATTGAGCGCAAAGCGCTTTTGGTGACAAATTCTGTTTCGTACGTTCACGACAATTCTCTCTGGGGACCGAGCGGCCCGATCGATGGTCATCGCTTCAATATCACTCTTGGACTTACTTCCGACATTCAATTCTCCAACGTCAATTATTACTCGCTGGCCGCCGACTACCGAAATTACCTCCGCCTGGGGGCACGAAGCGCATTCGCGTCCCGTTTTTGGATATTCTATAATGAGGGAAAGGAATCGCGGCGTTTTGTGATGGGGGGAAGCTGGGATCTGCGGGGGTGGCCCCGCTGGAGTCTCCGTGGTGAAAAGCTCTGGCTTACCAGTCACGAACTCCGTTTTCCCTTCATCGATCAATTTGCGATTCGCTTCCCCTTCGGGCTGGTCTCCTTCTGGTCAATTCGAGGTGCACTGTTTGTCGATGCCGGGAGCGTGTGGGACACGCGCTACAAAGAGACGCTCGGGTCGGTGGGCGGGGGACTTAGGATGAATTTTGCCGGGGCTCTCGTGTTGCGGTACGACATCGGCAAACGGATCGAGAAGAACTTCGGAAGATTCCAGACAGGCATCTTCCATCAATTCTTTTTCGGATGGGACTTCTAACGGAAGTATCCTTCGGACATCCCCAACCACTCCAAAGCTGTTCCCCCCATCAAACGTTTCTGTGTCGAAGCCGGAAGATCCATGGATTCAATGAGTTCACCCGGAGTACCTTCTCCCAGGGGAAAAGGGTAGTCCGAGCCGAGCATGATTCTCTTTTCGCCAACAAGTGAAATCAAATACCGAAAGAACTCCCCGTCGTGGACGAGAGAATCAAGAAAAAATTTTCCAAGGTAGGAACGGGGGTTAACGGAATTATCCACGGCGCACAAATCGGGGCAGGCCACAAAACCACGCTCAATCCGCCCGATCGTTGATGGGAACGATCCTCCTCCGTGCGCAAAGGCCACTCGAAGTTTTGGCAATCGCTCAAAAACTCCTCCGAAAATCATCGAACAAATGGCCAGCGATGCTTCAGCCGGCATACCCACAAGCCAGGGCAACCAGTACTTTTGCATCCGTTCCTTCCCCATCATGTCCCATGGATGAACGAAGAGGGCAGCGCCCAATTCCTCTGCCGCTTGGAATACCGGAAAAAGGTTTTCGTCGTTAAGATTCCATTCGTTCACATGTGTACCGATTTGAACACCGCGCATACCGAGTGAGCGGACGCACCGCTCCAACTCTTTCACGGCAAGCGCAGGTGCCTGCATCGGTACTGTCCCAAGGCCGACAAAACGTTTCGGAGATTGTGCCACCAATGAAGCGATGTGATCATTCAGCATCATCGACAGATCAAGAGCATCATTGCCCTTCGCCCAGTAGCTGAACATCACCGGCACGGTGGAAAGAACCTGGACGTCTATCCGATGTGTATCGCATTCTTTCAGGCGGGTAGGCGCATCCCAGAGATTTGATGTAACCTCACGAAAGAACCTGTCGTCAATCATCATGCGCGCGCAACCGGGCGCGTGATGCTCCAGGCGAACAAATCCGCCGTACCCGTACTTCTTGTGCAAGTCGGGCCAGCGTTCGGGGAGAACATGGGTATGGGTATCGATCTTCAGAAAAGGTGGCGGCACGACAAAGAAGTATTTGTGTGGATGATTGAGAACTCTCGTGGAGCCGTTTCGGAGCGGCCCCCATTGAACAGTCTATGCAGCTTTGGGTGGTTTCTCCATTTTTGTCCCGCACTTCTTGCACGTGCAATGGTCTGCATTGTTATAGAACCGTTCGAAGATGGGCGGGAGTTGGGTCACGATATTCGTGAGTGGGACGAATTCTTCATACAGTTTGTTCCCACACTTTTCACAATACCACTGGAATCCATCCATTTCCCCCTCTGTCCGCTTTCTTTCGATAACAAGGCCGATCGTATTGGCGGGGCGTTGCGGTGAATGAGGGACGCGGGGCGGCAGCAGAAAAATTTCGCCAGCCTGAATCGGGATGTCTCGCGGTTTCCCGTTCTCGATGATCTTCAGCGTCATCGTCCCTTCCACCTGATAGAAGAACTCCTCGCCCTCATCAAAATGATAGTCTTTTCGGGAGTTGGGGCCGCCGACGACCATGACAATAAAGTCTGCGTCCTCGTAAACCATCTTATTCCCCACGGGAGGCTTTAACAAATGTCGATGGACGTCAATCCATTTTTTGAAGTTAATAGGTGCGAGAATTCCCATGATGAGCCTCCGTCTTATCGGTTTGTTGAGAAGTGATGTCGGGCGGTGATGGCAAGGTAGGGATTCACCATTGAATGTGCAAGATTAGATCTTGATGGACATGAGTGCCTGATCGAAATCCTTTTTCAGATCTTCGATTCCTTCCACCCCGACAGAGATTCTGACCATCCCGGCAGAGACTCCGTGCGAAGCCAATTCGGCATCGCTCATGTGAACGTGCGAGGAATAAACGGGGATACTCACCAGTGTTTCAACGCCGCCAAGTGACATCGCGTTCACCGCAACACGAAGGGCATCGGCAACAGCAACTGCCCCCTTTACACCCCCCTTTACTTCCATTGTCACCATACCGCCATATCCTCTTCCTCCGGCTTCGACCATCTGCTTCCGTGCAACGCTATGCTGGGGGTGCGACGGAAGACCGGGATACAGAACACGGAGAACATTCTTCTGTGTCTCCAAGAAGTTTGCCAGGACGATTGCGTTTTCATTCTGCCGGATCACCCGGAGCTCGAATGTTTTCAAACTACGATAAAGAAGGTAAGCGGCAAACGGATCGGCACATCCTCCATAGTACTTAAGTTGTGTGTGCACCTTTGCCAGCAACTCCTCTGAGCCGGCAACAACACCGGCCATGATATCGCTGTGCCCGCCAAGATATTTCGTTGCGCTTTCAACGATCAGGTCAACGCCGAATCGCATAGGGTCCTGGTTGACGACGGAGGCAAAGGTATTGTCGATGATCGTAATGATGCGTGTGCCTGTCTTCTTCTCCGCCTTACGGGTTTCAGAAATGATCTCCTCGATATCAACAATGCCCAGGGAGGGATTTGTTGGTGTTTCGAAATAGACAACACGAGTTTTCGAGGTCGCTAAGGAGCTAATCTGATTCAATTGATCGGGAGCGACGTAGTGGATAGTAACGTTCTGTCCGGGAAGAATCTCACGAAAATATCTGTAGGTGCCTCCGTACAGCGACGGTGTACTGATAATTTCGTCACCCGCCTTTACACAGGAGAGGATG
>QKGJ01000362.1 GCA_003251275.1 Ignavibacteria bacterium | reverse complement strand
TTACATCGACATACGTCCAGGAGGAATTGGGAAAGCACAAGGGGTACGAGTACAGTCGCGTTGCCAACCCGACGCGCACAGCCCTCGAACAAAATATTGCATCCCTCGAAGGGGGCAGGGAGGGAATGGCATTCTCCTCGGGCACTTCCGCAGTAGACGCAATCATGCGTCTCCTCAAGCCGGGGGATCACATTGTTGTCTCCAGGAATGTTTATGGCGGCACATACCGGATTGCCAAAATGATATGGGAGGAATTCGGCCTGCAGTTTTCATTTGTCGACACGACAAATCTCAACGAAGCCGAAAAGACCATCTGGCCGCATACGAAAATGCTGTTCATCGAGACCCCCACGAATCCAACCATGGAGATCACTGATCTCGCTGGGGCGGCAGCTTTGGCGCGAAAATACAAGTTGATTTCCGTTGTGGATAACACCTTCGCCACACCCTACCTACAACAGCCGATTACCTTCGGATTCGACGTTGTCGTTCACAGTCTGACGAAGTATCTGAACGGCCACAGCGACATGCTTGGCGGCTTCGTTGTAACAAATGAGGCATGGATCGCTGAGCGGCTACGGTTTCTCCAAAAGTCCGTGGGGGCCATTCTCAGTCCCTTTGACGCCTGGCTATGCATGCGGGGAACAAAAACGCTGGCAGTCCGCATGCGACAGCACAATGAAAACGCGATGCAGGTTGCGAAGTGGATGGCGAAGCAACACCGGATCATGACAGTATACTATCCCGGGCTTCCCGATCATCCGCAACACGAGCTTGCGACGCGGCAGATGCGTGGCTTTGGTGGAATGATTTCGTTTGAACTTGGAAGCATGGACGCGGCAAACTCGTTCCTCAAGCGACTTCGCATCTGCGCCCTCGCTGAGAGCCTGGGAGGAGTTGAAACAATCATTACCCATCCCGCAAGCATGACACACGCGGCCATCCCTGCCGATGAGCGGAAACGCATCGGCGTTACCGATGGTCTTGTGAGAATCTCTGTTGGCATCGAGGATGTTGAAGACATCATCGCGGATCTGGATGAAGCCCTGAACTCCTAGCCGAACCAGAGTCGTACCACACCGTTTCATTGAATTCTTGCTCGATTTTTTATATCTTGATGCCGGATTGATTGAAATTCTCAATTCCTCTTTCAACCTCACCAACCGAACGACGCATATGAAAGCAGTGATAATGGCCGGTGGGTTTGGCACCCGGTTGCGTCCGCTTACATGCAATATCCCGAAGCCAATGGTGCCGATGGCGAACAAGCCGATGATGCAGCACATCGTCGCCCTTCTCAAGAAGCATGGCATAACGGATATGATTTCCACCCTCTACTACAGTCCCGAGGTGATTACAAGCCACTTCGGAGACGGCAGTAATTTTGGGGTAACGATGCGTTATGTGCGGGCAGAAGCTGACTATGGAACCGCGGGAAGTGTTCGGAACGCGACCAAGAGTATGGACGAGCGCATTCTCATTATCAGCGGGGATGTTCTCACCGACTTTGATCTGACAAGAGCCATCGCCGCTCATGAGGAGAAGAAGGCGAAAGCAACAATCGTTCTCACCCATGCAAAGAACCCACTCGCTTTCGGGGTCGTTATAACAAACGAGGAAGGAAAGATTACGCGCTTCCTCGAAAAACCGTCATGGGGTGAAGTATTCAGTGACACTATCAATACGGGCATTTATATCCTCGAACCTGAAGTTCTTGAAAAGGTTCCGTATCAGGAGGATTTCGATTTTAGCAAAGACCTCTTCCCGCTCCTGCTCCGTCAGGACGCAGGCCTCTATGGATATGTTGCAGACGGCTATTGGCGGGATGTCGGAAATCTAAATGAGTACCAAGAGGCGCACATCGACGCGCTCAACGGCATTGCCCATGTTGATTTCGATGGGAAGAAAAAGGGATCGCTGTACGTGGGTGAGGGTACTTCCATCAAGCAGGACAATATACATGTTTCAGGTACCGTGCTGATCGGAAAAAACTGCTCTATTGCCGACCGGGTTCATCTCTCAAACTGCGTCATCGGGGATAATTGCTCCATTGGCGAAGGCGTTCACATCACCAATTCCGTCTTATGGAACGATGTAATTGTCGGACATAACGCCGAATTGACGTCCGACGTCATCGGAACAAAATGTTCCATTGGCGAGAAGGCAGTTATCGCGGATAACGTCTTCATCAGTGATTCGTGTTGGATCGGAAGAAAGGCGAAGCTCTCCGCAAACATCAAACTCTGGCCGGAAAAGGTTGTTGAGGAGGGAGCTGTCCTGACCCGCAGCCTCGTCTGGGAAGACAAATGGCTCAGAGAACTTTTTACGGAATCACGGATTACCGGACTTTCCAACATCGAAATGAACCCTGAGTTCGGGGCGAAGCTCGGCGCGGCCTACGGCGCGTTTATCGGCGCCGGGAAGACGGTGGTTACCTGTCGCGATTCAGACAACGTTTCTCGAATGATGAACCGGGCGCTCATTTGCGGTCTCATTTCCGCCGGAGTACACACGTTTGACCTTCGCGCTATTTCGATCCCTCTTCTACGGCACGAACTGAGCAGCGGCCGTGAAGCAGGGGGCATTCACGTGCGTCGTTCCCCATCAGATAAAACTCTCACGGACATAATCTTCTTTGATGCAGACGGCAAGGATCTACCCTCCAAAAAGACAAAATCGGTGGAGCGACTCTTCCTCGGCGAGGATTTTCCGCGAGCACCGCGTGAGTCGGTGGGATCGATCTCGTTTCCAGAACGGACCACGGAAATTTACCGACAGAAATTTCTTTCGTCAATTGATGTCCCCACCATCAACAAGAGCGCATTCAAGATTGTCATCGACTATTCCAATGGCGTAGCGTCAACAATCTTTCCCATCATTCTCGGTTCCTTCGAATGTCAGGTAGTGGCTCTCAATGCCCACCTAGACCCGCGAAAGCTCACCCGGGACAAGGATGAATGGGAGTACTCATTGCACCAGCTCTCCCACATCGTCACCTCTTTGAAGTATGACGTGGGCTGCCTCATCGATGCAGGTGGTGAGAAGCTCTATATGGTGAACGAGCGTGGCGAACAAATCGACAGTTCCCGATTGCTCACCATTGTAGCCGATCTGCATATGCGAACGGACCCAAATGTTCGCGCAGTCGCCGTCCCGATTACATCTTCAGGGGAAATCGATGTCGTTGCCAGAAAACATGATGTCGAGGTAATTCGCACTCGCGACAGTCACCTCGCAATGATGGAGGCAGCGGCAAAAAAGAGCGCCCAGTTCGTTGGAGGAACAAAAGGGGGGTTCATATTCACGGACTTTTTCTTTGCGACGGATGCAATGTACTCTGTTGCGAAGATTCTTGAAATGATGGGAAAGACCGGAAAACGGCTGGGAGACATCGACAGGGAAATCCCGAAACTGTTTGCTACACGCCGCGATGTCAACTGCTCCTGGGAACACAAAGGAAAGGTAATGCGGCATATTATGAATGATTCCAACGGGCTTCGCCGGGATCTCGTGGACGGCGTAAAGATCTATCTTGGCAACGGTGAAGGAAGCGCGTCAGCATTGCTCATCCCCGACAAAGAGCGACCACTATTCCATATCAGCGCAGAAGCACAAGACCAGAAGACAGCAGATGAACTTGCCAGCGATTACGAAAAGAAAATCATTCGATGGCGTGATGAACCATAGGAGTAGATAATACATGAAGATCAGCGATATACTGAACGAACAACTGGTGGTCACAGGGTTAAAGGGAAATACCAAAGAAGAGATTATTAACGCAATGATCGATCTCGTTTCTACTTCCCCCCGCGTGCAAGACAAAGAACGAGTGAGGCAGGCTATCTTTGACCGCGAAAAAATCATGTCCACCGGCGTTGGCAACGGGTTCGCTATTCCCCATGGTAAAACAGAAGCGGTGAGCGACATCGTTGCGGCATTTGCCGTGACAGAAGAACCCATCGACTACCAATCGCTCGACGCAAAGCCTGTCCGACTGGTCTTCCTTCTTGTTGGGAAAGAGAACATGGTCGGCCCTCATATCAAACTCCTCAGCCGCATCTCCCGCCTGATGAACAAGGAAGATTTTCGGAAACGCCTCCTCGAGCTCAGATCGTCCAAGGAAATCCTGGAAGTCTTCAAGCAGGAAGAGGCAACCTATTTTGACATGTAGGATCACCCTCCACCCTCCACCGCGCATGGCCAGAAGTTCACGGTGAAAAAACAACCGACGCAAGAGACAGAGTACCGGCTTCTTATCGAGCCCGTTTTGAGCGAACGGGATCAGAAGGTCAGAGTTGCTTTTCGACTTGAAACCACGAAGCACTTCACAGCATTTCAATACGAAATCGCCGTCCAAGACTCCATCGACGATCACACGATCCTCTTCCGTCTGCGCGGCCTGAAAGCTCCGTCACTAAGTCTTCCATCAACCGGACCCGCCCAGTTTCGAAAAGAGTACGACGCACTCAAAGGAGTGTACGAAATCGTCGTCGAGTCTATTGATGGAACCAAAAACATCTTTCGTGTTCAATTCAAAACTAGAAGCATCACGCTCCTGAAGCAGCCGCGCCAACGATTTGTCGAAGTCATTGTTGGATCAACCATCGTTGAACGATAGAGTATACCTATGATTCCGATTCTCTTTGAAATTGGTCCGATCAAGATCTACAGTTACGGATTGATGCTCGGTATCGCCTTCCTCGGCGGGAACTACATTCTCGCAGGGGAACTCAAGAAACGATCCATCAATCCCGAGTTGGCAAGCACGATAACTCTTCTCTCGGTCGTTTTCGGTTTGCTGGGAGCAAAACTACTTCACCTGGTTGAGAACTGGAACGAATTCCTCGCCGATCCCTGGACTGCCTTTTCGCCCGGCGGCCTTACCTGGTATGGCGGGTTCGTTCTTGGAATGAGTGTCATTATCTGGTATGTGCGCAAGAAGCACATTCCCTATCGACGCTTTCTCGACGCCCTTGGCATTGCACTGATACTTGCCTATGGCATTGGACGAGTCGGCTGCCATCTGGCGGGAGACGGCGATTACGGCTCACCAACCACCCTTCCGTGGGGAGTGATTTACGCAAAAGGAACAGCAAAACCGACGACGATGCTCAACGAGTATTTTCAACGTAATCCGGAAGAGGCAAACCACTGGCACTACGATTCATTACGGGTGATTCCGGCAGGTCGGGATGCGCTTGGCCACTCGTTCAACAAGTTCGACGAAACTACGCCGTTGCATCCGACCCCGTTGTACGAACTGCTCCTTGGGATCATTGGGTTTGTCGTGCTTCGCAGGAGTGCGAGATTCACGGCCGACGGTCAACTATTTATGCTCTACTTGATGCTCGCAGCACTGTTTCGTTTCAGCGTGGAGTTTCTCCGACTTCAACCGAAACTCCTCTTCGGATTATCTGAGGCACAGCTTATTGCAATGGCTCTCTTTCTTGTCGGGGCGATCGGCATCGGAGTTATGAAGAAGAAAACCCCTTCGCCCTCCGGCGCATGATCACCGTCGAACTCTTTACAAAGGAAGACTGCTCACTTTGCGATAAAGCCCATCGAGTTCTTGAACGGGTACGCATGGCTTATCCCTTTCAACTGACGACTACAATTATCCGACCGGGAGAGCCTTTTTTCGATGATTACGATGAATCCGTGCCCGTGGTTCATATCAATGGGTCCTTCCACTGCAAGTTCACGGTCGACGAGGAATCGTTCCGCAGTAAACTCGCCTCACTCACGCCATGAAACTGATAGCCAAATCACTTGAAGCTCTTGGTATCGCTTGCGTGATAATTGGCTGGGCTCAGACATTTGCGGGAAACAATACGTGGTTCGAGTTGTATTTTTTTGTTGGCGTCGGCATTTTCCTGGTAGGATGGTGGATTGAGAAACGTTCAACCAAACGAAAATCAGCTGACACTGCGAACAACACTGCTCAAGAAACCAAATGACTTCCAAGGAGAACTTCATCTGCGGACGAAATCCCGTGCTGGAGTCCCTCAAGTCCGGCGCATCGGTCAAACGTATAGTGGTGCTCGCGGGAACTCATGGACGCGTGGTCGATGAAATAAAGGCGCTCGCATCGAAAAGGAGAGTTTCAACGACCGAGATAGGAAAAGAAGAATTCAACGCGTTGACAAATGATCCTTCCACACAAGGCATCATTGCCTTCCTTGAGCCAATCGTCCAAACCGATCTGGCCTCGATTCTCCAAACCGTCAAAAGAAAAAATGAAGCGGGTTTCCTTCTCATTCTGGATGAAATCGAAGACCCCCAAAACCTCGGTGCGTTGATTCGATCGGCAGAATGCACCGGTGTTCACGGCGTTGTCATTCCAAAGCATCATTCTGCATCTGTCAACAGCACGGTAGTGAAAGCATCTGCCGGCGCAACCGCCTATGTTCCCGTTGCGGAAGTAACAAACATTGCAACAACCATTAAGCAACTCAAGGAGGATGGCTATTGGGTGACCGGTCTTGACGCGAATGCCGACCAACTCTTTTCAGCCGTAGACTACAAAGGGCCTGTTGCGATCGTCGTCGGCAGCGAAGGACGGGGTATCAGAAGACTAGTACGTGAGCAGTGCGACTTTCTGGTCAGCATTCCCTTAAGAGGGAGAATTGAATCACTCAATGCATCCGTGGCGGGAGCATTAGTCATGTATGAAGTATTGCGGCAACGAGCGCTCCCGAAAAACTCATGACGTATTTTTCTCACCTCGAATGTTCCCACTGCGGCACCCGTTATGAGAAGGGCGTTCTCTTGAATCTCTGCACAAATCCCAAGTGCCGCCTTCCTCTTTTCGCAGTGTACGATATCTCCAGAGGGATTTCCAGAGATTCTCTTGTTGGCCGTATACAATCAATGTGGCGGTACCGAGAAATGACTCCGGTCGAGGACGACGAAAATATCGTTTCCCTCGGGGAAGGCATGACGCCGCTGCTGCATGCCAAAAGACTTGGAGAACTGATAGGGTGTCCCAGCATTCTCATTAAAGATGAATCTCTCTGCCCAACCGGTTCGTTCAAGGCCCGCGGGCTGGCTATGGCCGTCTCCATGGCCAGGCAATTAGGAGTCTCAAAGTGTGCAATACCGACTGCAGGAAATGCCGGAGGCGCGCTCAGCGCATATTGCGCTAAAGCAGGCATGGAGGCATATGTTTTCATGCCCCGTGACACTCCGGACATTTTCCGCATCGAATGCGAATATTACGGCGCTCATGTCACCCTCGTCGACGGTCTCATCACTGACTGCGGAAAGATCGTTCAGGAACGAAAAGACGATGAGGGATGGTTTGACGTTTCTACGCTCAAAGAACCATATCGAGTCGAAGGAAAGAAAACGATGGGATACGAGATTGCCGAACAATCTGGTTGGCGATTACCGGATGTTATTGTGTACCCGACGGGAGGGGGAACCGGCATGATCGGCATGTGGAAGGCTTTTGAGGAAATGGAACGACTCGGGTGGATCGACTCCCGGCGGCCACGCATGATTGCGGTTCAAGCCTCAGGCTGCGCCCCGATAGTCAAGGCTTGGCAAAATGGAGACGAATTCTCAGAACCATTTCCCAACGCCCAAACGCTCGCTTCCGGTTTGCGCGTACCAAGAGCCGTCGGAGATTTTCTCGTGTTACAGGCAATACGGGAAAGCGACGGAAGAGCCATTGCAGTTTCTGATGAAGAGATCGTGGAAGGGGTGAGAGATATCGCGCGCGCCGAGGGAATCTTCGCCGCACCCGAAGGAGGAGCAACCTTCGCTGCCCTGAGGAATCTTCTCGAGGCGGGCAACGTAAGCCCGAAAGAGACGATGGTATTGTTCAATACGGGAACCGCCTACAAATACGTTCAAAACCTCCCATGAAGAATCAGGAATGCTCGTCTTCACGGTTCAGCCCAAACTTCTTCATCTTGTTGTAGAGATGACTCCGCTGGATGTCCAGTGACTCCGCGGTCTTGCTGATATTCCAATTATGGGCTTCAAGCTGTTTCTTGATATAAGCAGCTTCGGCGCGATCTTTGAAGTCCTGAAAGGTCCCACCAATGTTCAGAAGATCATCCGGACTACTCTTCCCGACGAGAGGGCCCTGATCGATCTCCGAGGCATCAATCGTCGCACTGGAATTCATGATGACGAGGCGCTCTACCACATTCCGTAGTTCACGAACGTTTCCACTCCAGTCCATAGACTGCAGTTTTCGAAGCGCATCATCGGCGAATTTGACGCGACGCATCCCATACTGGGTGCAAATACCTTCCGCGAATGCCGCCGCAAGCAAAGGAATGTCTTCGCGTCTCTCCCGCAGGGGAGGAACGACGATGGGAATGACATTCAGCCGATGGAAAAGATCCTCACGGAATCTTCCTTCTTTGATGGCAACCGGAAGGTCGTGATTGGTCGCCGCGAGAACACGGACGTCAATGGAAATCTGCCTGCTCCCTCCCACCCGTTCAACCTTCCCCTCTTCCAACACCCGGAGGACTTTTGCCTGTGCCTTGAGGTTCATATCCCCAATCTCGTCGAGGAAAATAATTCCCCCGTCGGCAAGCTCGAACTTGCCCACTCGCTGTGTGGTGGCACCCGTGAAAGAACCTTTTTCGTGTCCGAATAATTCAGACTCGATAAGTTCATTTGGAATCGCAGCACAGTTCACCTCCACAAGCGGCTTCCCGTTTCTCCTGCTCTGTCGATGAATAGCCCGGGCGACCAATTCTTTCCCAACTCCATTTTCTCCTGTGATCAGCACCTTCGCATCGGTCTGCGCAACTTTCCCGATGAGAGCAAGGACTTCTTTGATCTTCGGACTCTCGCCGAGAATCTCGCCCTGGCGACGCACCTTCTCCATCATTTCTTTATTTTCCGAGAGAAGCTGCTTTCTCTCGATCGCGTTCCTCGTCACAATGAGCAGCTTGTCTCTGTCCAACGGCTTCGGCAGGAAGTCATACGCACCGAGTTTGGTTGCCTCCACCGCAGTCTCGATCGTCCCATGGCCGGAGATCATCACCACGGGAAGTTCAGGCTGAATTTCCCGAATTTTCTCCAATACCTTCAGACCGTCGATTCCAGCCATTTTGATGTCAAGCAGAACCAGGTCGAAGACATCTTCCACAACCTTCGTCAAGGCTGCCTGTCCATTTTCTGCGAACGTAACATCATACTTGGCATACTCGAGAATCATCTTCAATGAATCGCGAATTGCTTTTTCGTCATCCACAACTAAAACCGATTTCATCGCATTACCTCAAGAGAATCACTGATTCGCTTTGTTTGCTGAGCGGTAGAAAATTCAATGTCCAGAAACCTTGAGGGACGAGTTGGTCCCCCCTGGAGAAGCGCGGCACCAAAAAGCTGTCCTTGTCTGTTCGCGCGCATATCCCGATCGTCCAGGGCTCCATCAACAACAATTCGCTCCTCCCAAACCTCGATAAACGCACCCATCGCCTCCGCTTGTTCAGTACGCTCACTTATATATGTCACAAAGGCCGAACCAAAGAAGTGCTGGAGTTTATCCCGATCCCCCGCAGGCCCGGACGGTGAATCATGATAGATATGATCGGGCAGAGCGGTCACACGATGTTGGAATTCCTCCGGAAATTCCGACGTCAGCGGGAACCAGAGGATCGGACCTATAATCGGAAGATCGATCCCTACCGTTCGGTGATCGAGAGTCGCAATCAACGAGATGAAAAGAGCTTCGTAAATATTGTTCCAACTCAGCCGAACAGCCTTATAGAAAATCGCGTCGAGCGAACGGGCATCCCCATAGGTTCTCCGAAACTCGGAGAATTGCTCCCCCTGAATGTAAAGCCGAAGACTCTGGACATCGTTGAACAGCTTTGGAAAAAAAAACGGCGCGAAAAAGCTGACAATTTCCGGAATCGGATCCAAAGGGGCAAACCTCGGGACGCGCGTCGAATCCTGCGCGAAAAGAAAGACAACGCAAAAAGGAACTAAGAACAAACCTGCTGCAATTCTCCGGGGCACGATTCGTTCGTCAGGTTTGAATGACGCCGGGATTGAAGGAAGGTATGTCCGGATTGTTGATAGCCATCGCCATACCACGGGAAACAATCAAACGGGTGTCAAGCGGATCAATAATGCCATCCACCCAGAGTCGGGCAGCGGCATAGAATGGATCCGTCTCACGTTCATAGCGCGCCTGGATATCGGCAAGAAGTTGCGCCTGTTCATCCGGCGTAATGTGCTTTCCCCCTTTTTCCATTTGCTGCACTTTGATGCTCAGCAGTGTTTCGCTCGCTTGTTTTCCACCCATCACCGCTATTTGCGCCGTCGGCCATGCATAGATCAGACGCGGGTCATACGCCTTGCCGCACATGGCGTAATTACCAGCGCCGTAACTATTTCCCACGATGAAGGTAAACTTTGGCACAACAGAGTTTGCAACTGCATTTACCATCTTTGCACCATCTTTGATGATGCCTCCGTGTTCCGCTCTGCTTCCCACCATAAACCCTGTGACGTCCTGGAAAAATACCAATGGTATCCGCTTCTGATTGCAGTTGAGAATAAAACGCGCTGCCTTGTCAGCGCTATCGCTGTAGATTACCCCTCCCACTTGCATCTCCCCCTTTTTCGTCTTTACCACAGATCGCTGGTTCGCCACAATACCAACTGCCCATCCATCAATTCTCGCGTAACCGGTAATAACAGATTTTCCATATCCCTCCTTGTACTCATCTAACTCGCTGCCATCAGCAATGCGGGCAAGTATTTGGTGCATATCGTACGGCTTTGTCCTCTCGACGGGGAGAAGCCCGTATATCTCGTCAGGCGAGAATTTCGGTGGAACCGGTTCCGCGCGGTCAAACAGGGCCTTGGGACGGGCGCCAAGCTTGTTCACAATACTCCGTATTTTCGCCAGGCACTCGTCATCGTTTGCCATCCGATGATCAGTTACGCCGCTGATCTCACAATGCACCATTGCCCCACCAAGTTCTTCGTTCTGGATCTCCTCGCCGATTGCGGCTTTCACGAGATAGGACCCTGCGAGAAAAACACTCCCCGTCCCATCAACAATAAGTGCTTCATCGCTCATAATGGGAAGGTACGCACCCCCTGCAACGCAGGGTCCCATGATCGCCGCGATTTGAACGATCCCCATCGAACTCATCACCGCATTGTTCCTGAAGATCCGACCGAAATGTTCTTTGTCGGGAAAGATCTCGCTCTGCAACGGAAGAAACACTCCTGCGGAATCAACGAGATAAATAATGGGGAGTTTGTTCTCCATGGAGATTTCTTGTGCACGAAGATTCTTCTTACACGTGATCGGGAACCATGCCCCTGCTTTCACGGTGGCGTCATTGGCAACAATGACCACTTCACGCCCATGGATGATTCCGACCCCAAATACCGTTCCCGATGAAGGCGCTCCTCCCTCTTCTTCGTACATTTCATAACCTGCAAAAAGACCAACTTCAACAAAAGTGCTCCCCGGGTCAATCAGCTTCTCAATCCGCTCTCGTGCGCCAAGTTTTTTTTGCCGGTGAAGCTTTTCTATCCGTTTCTTTCCACCTCCCAATTTGGTATGCTCGCCTGCGCTGTGGAGATGTTTGATCATCTCAGAAAGGCGTTCCTGGTTCTTCTCAAAAGCGGCGTCTTTTTGGATCTTGGAACCGATAAGAGTCATAGGGGGGCGGTTATTCTTGTTCTAATCGAGAAGTAAGTTTCTGGCGATAACCATTTTTTGGACTTCGGAGGTGCCTTCGCCGATCGTCATGAGTTTTACGTCCCGATAAAGTTTTTCGACAGGAAACTCCTTAATAAAACCATAGCCTCCATGAATTTGTATGGCCTCGTTCGTTGCGCGAACGGCTGCCTCACTTGCAAAGTACTTTGCCTGTGCCGCGGCAAGATTGATATCCTTGCCTGCGGTCTTCAACCAGGCTGCCTTCTGTGTAAGCAATCGAGCGGCGTCGATCTCCGTGGCCATATCGGCAAGTTTCCATTGGATCGCCTGAAACTCGCTCAATGACTTTCCGAACTGTATCCTCTCTTTTGCGTATTTGAGGCTTGCATCCAGCGCACCCTGGGCAATCCCAACGGAAAGCGCTGCAATACCAACTCTCCCCCCGTCAAGAACTGTCAACGCCTGCTTGAACCCTTCCCCCACTTCACCAATGAGATTTTCGCCCGGCACGCGGACGTTCTCAAAGTTCAGCGTGGCCGTATCGCTGCAACGCATGCCCAGCTTGTTTTCCTTTTTCCCGATCGTGAACCCTTTCATGCCCTTTTCAAGAACGAACGCTGAAATACTGGACTTCCCCTTAGCGCGATCAGTCATTGCCATAACAACATATGTCGATCCAACCGAGCCCTGTGTAATGAATGTCTTCCCCCCATCGATAATCCAGTCCTTTCCATCACGCCTGGCAAAAGTTTTCATCGCGCCGGAGTCGCTTCCCGATCCCGGTTCAGTCAATCCCCACGCACCCAGCTTTCTGCCGGATGCAAGGTCAGGAACATACTTTTTCTTTTGTTCCTCGCTCGCAAATGACATTATGTGACCGGTACAGAGACTGTTATGAGATGCAACGGTCAGCGCAACAGACGGATCAACTTTCGCAATCTCCTCGATAATCACTATGCTCTCAAGATCCGTCAGCCCGGCACCCTCGAGTTCTTCCGGCCAGGTAATTCCCAAAAACCCCAAAACGGCGAGCCTTTGTACAATCGCTGCGGGAAATTCCTGCGACTCGTCGTACTGCAGAACCGTTGGACGCATCTCTTTCTCAGCAAAATTGCGAGCAAGTTCCTGGACAGCCTTCTGATTTTCGGTCATTTCAAACGCAAGACTCTCCGGTGCGGTGGTGTCTGTACCCATAAAAAACTCTCCTCAGTATTGATGCGTGCCGTCGAACCCGGCCCGCATGGATATTACATTGTACGAAAGTGTTCTATTAAATCCTCAGCTACATCGTATGGAGTGGTGCTAAACTTCATCACGTCAGCCATCTTCTTCTCAAGAAGACTACTTCTGGCCCGATCCCAAAAATCAACTTTGAGCCGATCAGCCACAAGAGTTCGAATTCGATCCTCAAGCCTCAACCGTCGCTTTTTCGTGAGGCGGTCATTCTGCATGAGGAATTCTCGGTGTTGTCGGATCTTCTCGGCAATGGAATCGATCCCCTTTCCTTCACTCGCGACAACCTTCAACACATCGGAGGTCCACTCCGGTTGTTCCTTGAACGAAAGAATCATTTTTATGGACATCACGGCCTGTTCCGCTCCCGCCCGATCTGCCTTGTTCAGGACAAAAAAGTCAGCAATCTCCATTAAGCCGGCCTTCATCGCTTGAATGGAGTCACCCGACTCAGGGACCAGAACAACTACTGTCGTATCTGCCGCACCGGCAATATCCAGCTCGGATTGTCCGACACCCACCGTTTCCATAATAACGATGTCCTTCCCGGCAGCATCAAGGACGTCGACCGCCTCGATTGCTTTCTTGCTTAACCCACCAAGGCTCCCCCGCGACGCCATACTTCGAATGAACACTCCGTCGTCCAGTTCCACATCAATCATCCGGACTCGATCTCCGAGCAAGGCGCCACCACTAAACGGGCTTGTCGGATCTACCGCTATGATACCGATACTGAGTCCCTGTCCCCGATAAAGTTGGGCAAGCTTATTGGCAATTGTGCTTTTTCCTGCACCGGGAGGTCCGGTGATTCCGATCCGATAAGCCCGTCCCGTTTGCGAAAACACTCTCTTCAACAGCGCCTGCGATTCAGGAGATTCGTTCTCGACTGATGAAATTGCGCGGGAGATTGCAAGCCGGTCTCCTTTGAACAGCATTTCGATGTCGGGGAAATGCTTAGCCATTCCTGCCAGGTGTCCTGTAGAATTCAACCGTCTTTGCAAGACCATCGGAGAGAGAAACGCTCTGCCTCCATCCAAGTTGGCTTGCAATTTTTTCATTGCTCAACACGCTTCTCCGCTGCTCTCCCGCCTTCGCGGGGCCATGCTCCTCACGTGCGGGTGACCCCATAAGTCTCTTAACATGCTGGAACAACTCGTTGACATTCGTCTCGATCCCCGCTCCCACATTGAACGTGTCGCTCGACGAGCAGTCGAGTGCAAGAACATTCGCCTGAACCACGTCTGAAACGAACACGTAGTCCCGCGTTTGCCCTCCATCTCCGTTTACAATGGGTTGTTCCCCCTTTAGCATTTTCGATGCAAAGATCGCAATCACTCCGGCCTCGCCTTTTGGATTCTGACGAGGCCCGTAGACATTTCCATAACGCAGGCACACCGACTGTATCTGATGGACTGCATCATAGTAGTGGAGGTAGTTTTCTGTTGTCAGTTTCGCAACGCCGTAGGGGGAGATTGGATGGAGCGGGTGTTTTTCATCGGCCGGGAAATACTCCTGTTCTCCGTAAATCGCACCCCCGCTTGAGGCAAATATGACTTTGCGTACCCCATAGCGCACGCAGCACTCCAGCAAATGCAACATGCCTATTATATTAACCGACGCATCAAATGCAGGATCGGCAACCGACCTTCGCACATCCATCTGTGCGGCCTGATGATTCAGGATATCAAACCGGGTGCTTTTGAAGAGATCCTCGACCGACCGGTCATCACGGATGTCCAGCTCCACGAATTGCGCCGCTGGATTCAGGTTTTCTCGCAAACCTGTGCTAAGATCGTCGGCAATGACAACGCGATGGCCTGCCTCGATGTACGCATCCACAATGTGCGAACCGATAAATCCGGCTCCGCCGGTTACTAGGATGTTCACGTGTGTTCCGTCCTTTCAAAGGCTGAATATAGATGAACCTGAATTCTCCCAAAGGCCATCTGTGATTGTCAATGGATTGCCCTCCTCGCAATGTCCCGACGATAGTGCATGCCGTCAAACTGAATTCTTGAGATGGCTTCGTAGACCTTGCTCACCGCTTCCTTCAGATTTCCGTTTTGATCGATGGCTGTGACACCAAGAACTCGTCCTCCGTCGGTTAACAATTGCCCATGTTGAAGTCTGGTGCCGGAGTGAAAAATCTGACTGAGCGCTTCTGCTTCCGCGACGCCGGTAATCCTCTTACCGGTCTCAAATCGGTCAGGATAGCCGCCAGATGCCGCTACCACGCACACAGCTGCACGGTCGGAAGAAACGAGATTTTGGGTATCCAACTCGCCGGTGCAGGTCTTCAGCAGAAGATCAACCAGATCAGTATCAAGAATTGGAAGTACAACTTGTGTCTCAGGATCCCCAAATCGGCAATTATACTCAACCACTTTCGGACCGGAGGAGGTCACCATTATGCCAACATAGAGGCATCCCGTGTATCGCTTTCCTTCTTCTCTCATCCCATGAATGGTGGGTTCGACTATCCGGTTTTGAATGGTTCTGCTCAATTCAGACGTAACGACAGGTGCCGGCGCATACGCACCCATGCCCCCCGTGTTTTTTCCCTCATCATTGTCAAACACGCGCTTGTGATCTTGTGCCGGCGGCAGAGTCACGTAGTGCTGACCGTCGGTCAGTACAAATATAGAAGCCTCTACACCTTCCATGAATTCTTCGATAACAACCGACCTCCCCGCTTCCCCAAACGAAGAGCCATCGAGCATCATATCAAGGGTTTGCGCAGCCTCCTTCATCTGACGACAAATCACAACTCCCTTACCCGCAGCCAACCCGTCGGCTTTGAGTACGCACGGGAACTTAATACTCTTCAGGTATTCTTTCGCTTCGTGTTTTTGGCCGGCTTCAAACACTTCATAATGGGCAGTCGGAATGCCGTGCCGTTTCATGAATTCTTTGGCAAATCCTTTGCTCCATTCCAATTGAGCCGCTTCTTTCGTAGGACCAAAAGCATAGTGCCCGTTCACTTGGAACCTGTCGACAATTCCTTCTGCAAGCGGTTGTTCCGGACCAACCACCGTGAGACCAACGGCCTTCTCCACTACCAGATTTAGGAGCGCCTCGATGTCAGTCGGTTTGATTGGCATGCATTCCGCGATCGATGCAATGCCCGCGTTTCCCGGAGCACAAAACACTTTTTTCACCTGAGGACTTTGGCGGATCTTCCAGACAAGAGCATGCTCTCTTCCACCAGACCCAATAACAAGGATGTTCATTCAATGATCCATCAGAGATTCAAACAACTTCACAAGATTTCCGGTGAGCTGAAATCGGTTGTATCGGTCCATTACATCTTTGGAGGGATACTCGAGTTTTTTTTTCCGAAACTTTTCATACAACTCTATGATCGCACGTTTTATTCCCTGCACATCCTTCGGGGGAACAACTACTCCGGCTGCCTCAAGAATGGTGTTTTTGAGAAAACCTTCCGGTACACATCCCAGGATCGGTTTGCCTGCACCAATATATTCGTACACCTTCCCCGGTGAGCCGAGGTCGTCACCGACGATCATCCAGAGCACATCTGACTCGACCAATTCTTGCACACATGCTCGGTGGGCGAGATACCCGGTCACCGTCACGGCCTCTTCCAGATGAAGTTGCCGAACACGGGTCATATTCTCGTCTCGGAAATGGCCGATGAATCGAGCCTCTATGTTTCCACGGATATCTTCGCGTTCAATGAAAACATCGTGCAGGGCCTGCAGGAAGTAATCGGGAACGCGATCTTCCCAGAAGATCCCGGCGTATGTTATTCTCATCCTTCCGGTTGCCCGTTTCTCCGGTTTTTCCAGCGACGTGAAATCATCCGGATCGAACCCCTGGGGAATAATGTCGATATCGTGATGGGTAAGGAACGGGTGTCGCTGGATAAGAAGTTCCTTGACCCGTCGATTCGTGGTGACGACATGACTGCTTGCCCGAAGCGCGCGACGCTCCAGAACAATATTTCTCCATTTGTGATACGGTGTCGGGAAGAACTTGAACGGATACTCAACCCACGGATCACGATAATCAAACACCAGAGGCAGCGACGTATACTTCTTGAGGACCTCGCCGATGAGGAAGTCGGTGAAGGGGGGAGCCGTTGCAAAAAGAAGGTCGAACGGCTTTTCGCCATGCAACTCCATTCCTCTCGCCACTGCCTGATGCTTCCAACCTATTTTGTTGTCGGGGATGAAGAATGTATCGCTCACTCTGCTCAGGAATTTCCGCATGCGCTCGGACGGTAGCTTGACTTCTCGATTGGCAAAGAGTTTGCCAGGTCCTGCCGCACCTGTTCGGACAATACGAACTTCCGTTGAGGAAAGATCTTCAAGCAGCGACTCATCATGCGCAACATATCCCACCGGATCAACGGTAAGAACGGTCGGTTCCCACCCAAACTGTGGAAGGTATTTCACAAACTTAAGCGTTCGCTGAACACCGCTTAAGCCGAATGGTGGAAAGTAATATGCAACGATGAGGACACGGCGGGATTCGGATGTTTGCACAGTCGAAGAAGGCTAGAGTATGATTAATTCTTTCGAGGAACGAGTAAGGAGATCGCACCCCCGCTTGGTGACAACAACATCATCCTCAATCCGCACTCCGCCAAGGTTCGGGATGTATACTCCGGGCTCTATTGTGATGACGCACCCCGGCACCAATGTATCCCTGCTGAGAGACGAAATCCGGGGCGCCTCGTGAACATCAAGACCGAGACCGTGTCCGAGTGAATGAACAAAGTAGCGCCCCCACCCACCATCGCTGATCGTCTTCCGTGCTACAGCGTCCAGAGCTCTCGCCTCAAGATCCGATCGTGTCGCCTGGATTGCGTTTGTCTGCGCAGCACGCACAAGAGTATAGATCTCCCTCATCTTACGAGAGACGCTCCCGATGAATACTGTTCTCGTAAGATCGGAATGATAACCTTCGACTGTGCATCCGAAGTCAAGGACAATCCCTTCACCTGCTTTGAACTTTTTCTTCGAGGCGCGTGCGTGCGGCAACGCGCTTCGTTTACCGCTTGCCACAATCGGGTCGAACGCATCCTTGTCCGCCCCATGTCGCCGTTGACGGTACGAAATCTCTGCGGAAATGTCGAGTTCGCTCACGCCCGGCCGGATCTCTCTGAGTATCTCTTTGAACACGCGATCCGTAATTGCAGCTGCGCGCTTTATTCGAGCAAGCTCTGTTGCCGATTTGGCAATGCCCAACTCCTCGATGATTCCATCTGTCGCAACCAGTGATTGTTTTTTGAACTCGCGTCTGTACGCTCGGTAGCGCGCAAAATCAAGATGGGAACTCTCAAATCCGAGTCGCCGGGAATCGACAAGAAGCTTTCGTCGAACGACCTCCCCCGCAAGCGAATCGGCAGCAATAAACCGCTTCCATCCTCTTACCTCAGCCCGAGACTGAATAGTATATCTTGAGTCAGTAACAAAATACTGTCCATTATTGGTCAAGACACATAGCGCATTGGAACCGGTGAATCCGGTCAGGTACCGAATATTCCTGTTGGAAGTAATCAGAAGTGCATCCAGCCGAAGTCGCGTTAGTTCTTTTCGTAGAGCAGTGGTTCGACGTGATCTCATTGCTCCATGGGCTATAGGTGATAATTCGGAGCTTCTTTCGTTATCGAAATATCATGAGGATGACTTTCCGATAGTCCCGCACCGCTCATCTTCATGAAACAACCCTTCGATCGCAATTCAGGGATCGTCCTTGTCCCACAATATCCCATCGCTGCCCGCAACCCGCCAACAATTTGAAAGGCCGTATCGCCGAGCGGTCCCTTGTATGGAACGCGCCCCTCAATTCCCTCGGGGACAAGTTTTTGAATGTCCTCTTCCGCATCCTGGAAATACCGATCTTTGCTGCCGCTTCTCATTGCCTCAACCGAGCCCATCCCTCGGTACACCTTGTAGCTTCTCCCTTCATAAAGGACTTTTTCGCCCGGACTCTCATCGACTCCAGCAAAAAGGCCTCCGATCATAACACAATCCGCACCGGCAGCGATTGCTTTTGCAACATCACCCGTTTGTTTGATACCACCATCGGCGATCAGGGGGACATTGTTTCTGGAGGTCGCTCTTGCGCAATCCATGATCGCGGTAATCTGAGGAACCCCAACACCGGTGACAACGCGCGTTGTACAGATCGAACCGGGACCGATACCGACCTTGATAGCGTCGACTCCCGCCCGGATCAGGTCGCGCGCACCCTCTTCGGTACCGACATTTCCTGCGATGAGTTCGAGTCGCGAGAATTTTTTTCGGACCTTTCTTACCATCTCGATAACACCCCGCGAATGTCCGTGAGCCGTGTCGATAATCAGAAAATCCACTTCGGCCCGAATAAGGGCATCCGCGCGTTCGAGGGTATCAGCAGTTACGCCGATTGCGGCGCCAACACGAAGACGGCCGTGTTCATCTTTGCAAGCATGCGGATGTTTCTTTTTCTTCTGTATATCTTTAAACGTAATAAGTCCACGGAGCACTCCGCCCTTGTCAACAACAGGGAGTTTTTCAATTTTGTGTTTTTGGAGAATCTTTTCGGCTTGCTCCAACTTTGTACCGAGCGGAGCGGTCACGAGGTTTTCTTTCGTCATGATCTCCTTCACCAACTGCTCGCGATCGGGCTCGAAGCGGAGATCACGGTTCGTGATAATCCCGATTAGCTTTCCGCTCTCATCCACGACGGGGATTCCTGAAATCTTGTACTTCATCATGAGCGTCAGGACATCATCAACACGTTGGGTTGCATGTGCCGTCACGGGATTTAAGATCATCCCGCTTTCCGACCTTTTGACACGGTCTACCTCTTCTACCTGCCGCTGAATGGTCATGTTCTTATGCAAAACCCCGATGCCTCCCTCACGTGCCATCGCAACCGCCATGTCGGATTCGGTGACCGTATCCATTGCGGCGCTGATAAGGGGGATATTTAGTGTGATCGACCGGGTAAGACGCGTGCGAATATCCACGTCACGCGGAAGGACAGCAGATTTTGCGGGGACAAGCAGGACGTCGTCGAAAGTAAGAGCCTCACCAACTATTTTCTTTTTCGGCACTGGGCTTGGGAGCTATTGGAAAATTATTCGAACGCAGCTACGCCGGTGATATCTTCACCGAGAATGAGTGTATGCATCTCATGAGTCCCCTCATAAGTGAGAACCGATTCCAGGTTTGCCGCATGGCGCATCACCGGGTATTCATCCAGGATTCCGTTCGCCCCAAGTATTGAGCGCGCTTCGCGTGCTATCTCGAGTGCGTGAAAGACATTATTTCTCTTTGCAAATGAAATCTGCTGGAAGCGAACCTTCCCCGCATCCTTGAGCCTTCCAAGCTGGAGACTCACGAGCTGCCCCTTTGTTATCTCGGTCAGCATGTGGACAAGCTTGGCCTGTGTAAGCTGAAAGGAACCAATCGGTCTGCCAAATTGGATGCGGGTCTTCGAATAATTCAGGGCCGAATCATAACACGCCATTGCAGCGCCGATGGCTCCCCATGCAATGCCATAGCGAGCCTGGCTGAGACAACTGAGGGGCAATCGAAGTCCCTCCCCTCCGGGAAGACGGTTTTCCTTAGGAATATGTACATCCTGAAAGATCAATTCCGACGTCACGGACGCCCGGAGAGAGTGTTTCCCTTTCATTTCCGGCGCAGTAAAACCTGGCGTCCCCTTTTCCACAAGAAAGCCGTTTACCTTGCCATTGAGCTTGGCCCAAACCACGGCAACATCCGCAACGGTCCCGTTGGTAATCCACATTTTCGCCCCGTTGAGGATATATCCGTCCGATTTTTCATCGGCGCGTGTGATCATCCCTCCGGGGTTTGAGCCAAAATCGGGCTCTGTTAAGCCAAAGCATCCGATCTTTTCTGCCTTGGCAAGCTTTGGAAGCCAATGATCTTTTTGTTTCGACGAACCGAATGCAAAGATAGGATACATCACAAGTCCGCTCTGCACCGAGGCAAAACTCCGCACTCCGCTGTCACCTCGTTCAAGTTCTTGCATCATGAGGCCGTATGAAACGTTGTTCAGACCTGCACAACCGTACTCTTCCGGGAGTGTCGCACCCATCAGTCCTAACTCACCCATTTTCGGGGCGAGTTCCATCGGGAAAGTTCCGGCACGATTGTGTTTCTCTATGATTGGAAGAACTTCATCGTCCACGAATTCTCTCACGGTATTTCGGACCAGAATTTCTTCCTCCGAGAGTAGAGATTCAATGTTGAAAAAATCGACTCCTTGGAACTTTGGCATTTCAAAAACCTTTGGATGAGCATACTAAGGGAAAAGCCCTGTCTACGAAAAGCAACACAGGGCTAGAAAACGTGGAATTCTTGTAGAATGAATGCAAATAAAGCCTGAAAGTCAAGGTAACGGGGGATGGCAACATACCCAAGAAAAAGAAAGCCGGCAGGTTGGTCAGACTTACCGGCTCTCGGAGGGAATCAGAGAGATGTTACTGGTCAGTTCGTTATACTGGATTCGCCTGAGAAAGTTTCACCTCATCAAAAATATTTAGTCGGGAACAGGAAGACCATATTTCTTTATTTTCAGATAAAGAGTCTTGATACTGATCCCCAATATTTCTGCTGACCTTGATCGATTGTAGTTCTGATCTCGCAAAACCCTTTCAATGTGAACTTTTTCCAGATCATCGAGCGATATACTGCCAGAATCTTCGCTAGGCACATCCTCACCGATGGTCCCCAGTCGTTGGAAGTACATAGAAAGATCGCCTTCCTCGATATAATCCCCGCTGGAGAGAATAAGGGCACCCTCGAGGACATGCTCCAACTCGCGGACATTTCCTGGCCATTCATACGACATCAGGAGTGAGAGAGCCTGGGCAGTCAACTTTTTTGGGTTCTTCGTCTTGGATTTCCTCTGAAGAAAATACTCGGCAAGAACGGGAATATCATCCTTCCTCTCTGCGAGTGTAGGAACGAACAAGGTAAAGACGTTCAATCGATATAGCAAGTCTTCCCGGAATCTCCCTGCGCTGACTTCTTCCCGAAGGTCTTTGTTAGTCGCAGTAACAACGCGCACGTCCACTGCAAGGAGATTCGTTCCCCCGACCCGCCGAAACTCTCCGGTCTCGAGAAACCTCAATAACTTCGGCTGAATAGATGGGCTGATATCACCGACCTCATCTAAAAAGAGAGTTCCGCCATTTGCAACCTCCACTAACCCCTGCTTTGTATTGATTGCGTTGGTGAATGCCCCTTTTTCGTGACCGAACAGTTCACTCTCCAACAGCGAGTCCGGTATCGAGGCACAGTTGAGGGCGACAAAAGGGCGACTGCTTCTCGGGCTTCGACGATGGATGAGATTCGCGATGAGTTCCTTCCCCGTCCCTGATGCACCCTGTATAAGAACAAATGAATCGCTCGCCGCCACGCGCGTTGCGCTTTCAATCAACTTGAGAAATGAAGGGCTCTGGCCGATTAGTTCGGGGCTCCCCGCCTTTCTCGAAAGCTCGTTTTTCATCAGCTTGTTGTCGATGAAAAGCTGTCGTCGCTCTATTGCGCGGTGGATGGTGTTGTAAAGCTCATCGATATCGTATGGCTTTGCAAGAAAATCATATGCCCCCATCTTAATTGTTTGGATCGCGGTTTTTACATCGGCGTAGTTTGTGAGGATGATGACTTGCGTGGTAGGAGAATACTCTTGAACGAACTTCAGAACCTCTATACCATTCACGCGAGGCATACGGATATCAAGGAGCACGATATCATACACCTTCGCCTGAATTGCATTGATTGCCTGCCCCCCGTCCGCGGCAGTATCGACGGAGAATTCTTCTGATTCCTCAAGCTCGCTCTCCAGAAGTGTTCTGAGAGATTCCTCGTCATCAACAATCAGAAGGTTGAACTTGCGGGACATACCTTAGCAGGGATCAGTCAATCTTGGAATCGGGCAGCTATTCATGGAGGACTCTTTCTAGCGTTGTCAGAAGGTCCACCAGATCATATGGCTTACTGACGAAGTCTTCAGCCCCCAACTTCTTCGCTTCAATTGGATTTTTTAGATCCGCAAATGCCGTGAGCATCACGACTTTGGTATCAGGGTTCTTTTCCTTGACAAATTTCAACACTTCAAATCCATCAACCCGGGGCATTTTAATATCAAGGAGTAACAAGTCAAAGGAGTCCTTTTTTAATTCCGCAATTGCTTCGTCCCCATCCGAAGCCGTACGGACGTCATACCCTTCGCCCGTTAGTTCCCCACTCAACACCGTGCGCAATGATTCTTCATCATCCACCACGAGTATCTTGCTTTTGTCGGCCATATTCCGCTCCAAATTTGGTCTGGGGAGTCGCCACTAATTGTTCAAACTGCTATTACTAGTGCCCTCGATTATATCGAAAGAAATGTATAAAATCAACCCAGATAGTATCTTGGAATGACTGCTCTTTAGTTGAATTCATTTCGTTCTTATTTGCAACTCTCGCCTTGAAATGCTATCATTTTCCTGCTGGTATTCACATCTGATCATTGCATGGCTGACAATTCCATTACCCTTCTCTGCGTCGATGACGACGTGGCCTTCACAAAAGTTGCAGATCACCTTCTTGCGAATTACAAGAATGCTTCTTTTCGTGCTATTTGGAAAGGCGACGGGGAATCTGCACTGGCCGCGTTAGACGCGAACCCCTCGATCGAACTGCTTCTTCTCGATTACAATCTTCCTGATCAAAACGGCCTGGAAATCACACGCACTATTCGTGAAAAGGGCAATGAAATCCCGGTTGTCTTTCTTTCAGCAGAAAAAGACTTCCGACTGGCCATTGAAGCAATCAAGTATCGGGTGGAAGACTATCTGGTGAAGGGGGAAGTAATGAATGCAAGCTTTCCCGATACAGTATTTCAAATCTACAAACGAGCGAAATCAAAGAAACTAACTGCAGACCAATTCAGGCACGACCTGATTGCCCGAAGAAAGGCGGACGCCGTTAAGGAACTTATCGTAACCGTGTGCCATGAATTCAACAATCCTCTTGCGGCAATGAAAATAAGTACTGATATCCTAAAAAAACACAACCTGTCGACAGAGGAAAAAACGATGGTGGCCTCCCTCGACACGAATATTCGCATTATCGAGAAAGAAATCACAAAACTTCGTGATCTTAATCTTGACCGAATCGACTTCCAAAACACCTGAGTCATCTCTCGCGAAGCATTCCTTGCTTCTCATATGTGTATTGCCTATATTAGCGAGGCAGTCAAGAACATGCAATAGTTCATGGCACCAATGAACCTTCCCATACGAATACGAATCTTTCCCCGAGCATATTTTGTATAGCGACACTGAGTGTCCCGCCCATCAGCGGGACACTTTTTTTGTAGGACGGCCGTACTGTTCATGATCGTCCGTGATATCCAGGATATTGTTGAGCGATGGGCTCCAAAGCAGTTAGCGTGGGAGCGAGATAACGTCGGCCTTGAGATCGGCAACCCGCACACGACGGTCACAGGCATCCTGGTGGCTCTTGACGTCACTAGCGATGTTGTGAAAGAAGCGGTATCAAAAAAGGCAAACCTGATTATCAGCCATCATCCTCTTCTCTTCAAACCCCTCCGGAGTGTTACGACGACAGGTGGAGCGGCAGCGGTGTTGCGCGAAATGATTCTCCACGAAATGAATCTGATTACCGCCCACACGAATTTGGATTTCACGTTCGGCGGTACAAGCTTTGCGTTGGCCAAATCACTGAGTCTTCAAAAACTCGACTTCTTACGGAAGCCATATCAAGAACAAGAAAAGGTAGTAACATTTGTTCCGGCAGAACACGTTAATCGGGTCGCATCTGCAATGGCGTCAGCAGGTGCCGGGGTGATCGGAAATTATGAGAACTGTTCGTTTCGCACCGAGGGAACGGGGACATTCCAGGGAAACAGTCAGTCTCACCCGACAGTCGGTGCCAAGAACCAGCTTGAAACTTCATCAGAAGTTCGATTGGAGATGATTGTTGATTCCTGGAACGCCCCGAAAGTGGTTACCGCATTGAAAGCTGCGCATCCATACGAGGAAGTCGCGTTCGATCGATACCCACTTGCAAATTATCACGGAGGCTATGGGGAGGGAGTAGTCGGTGAACTGGAAAAAACTATTCCCCTCGCTCAATTTCTGAAAGAGATACAGAACAAGCTGAAGGTGAAGGCCCTGCGGTATGTGGGCAACCCGGAAAAACCAATTTCGCGTGTTGCGGTATGCGGGGGAGGCGGATCGGAACTCCTCTTGGAAGCGATAGCACAAGGAGCAGATGCGTTCGTCACCGCGGACGTTCGATACCATGCTTTTCATGATGCAGCAGGTAGAATTGCGCTTATCGATGCCGGTCACTACGAAACCGAGCAACCGGTTGTCTACTCTATTGTCAAGAAGTTGACCGAGTCGATGGAAACGAAATCGGAGCATCTTAGAATTGAAGCGGCGGTGACGTCGACCAATCCAGTACGATATTATTCATAACTACTATTTGTTGGAGGAGTGACATTGGAAGATACATTGCGCCGCCTGTACGAACTGCAAAAGATCGATACAAACCTGGATGAGTTGGAGGAGATGAAGGGTGATCTGCCTTTACAGGTCAAGGAGTTGGAGGATCAATACGCGCAACGGAAAACGGAGTTGGCGAATCTGGAGGCAACGATGAAACAGTCATTTGCCGAACGCGATCTTGCGGACAGCGACATCGTTTCCCTGCGAGAGAAAGTGGAACGATACAAATCTCAGCAATTGGAGGTTCGGAACAATAAGGAATATGACGCTCTGACGCGCGAAATGGATTCCGCGGTTGCAAGCATAGCAAAACTTGAAAAAGAAATGCAAGACCTGGAGAACAAAGGAACTACCGCTCGCACTGATATCGAAACCGTGAAACTCCAAATAGTCGAGCTTGAAAAGACCCTGGAAGAAAAGCGTGTAGCCCTCGCCGAGGTATCTAAGGAAACGGATGCAGAAGAAAATGAGTATCGTAAAGCGCGAACGAGGGCAGTCGAGGGAATCAAGCGCCCGTTACTGGAGACATATCAGCGGATACGTGATTCAAAACGGGGTGGGAAAGCCATCGTGGGACTTGTCCGTGGAGCGTGTGGAGGGTGCTTCAACCTTGTACCACCCCAGAAGGTGCTGGAACTCAGACAGAGCAAGCGGATTTACATGTGTGAGCATTGCGGGCGCATTCTCGTCCCCAGCCAGATAGCGGAAGGAAAGGAGACCGCAGCACAGTAAGATCGCCAATGGGTCCGAGTTTCCGAAGAGATTCTTTCTTTTAATAAACAAATACAGTCACCATGCAGGTCGGGCAGCTGCGTCGTGGACAACAATCTACGATGAGGAAAGTCCGAACTCCACGGAGCGAGGTGCCCCGCGAACAGCGGGGGCTCGCAGGATGAAAATCCTCCGAGACGGAAAGTGTCGCAGAAAAGATACCGCCGTTTGTTGTCCTTCGGGCGATCGACGGTAAGGGTGAAAAGGCGAGGTAAGAGCTCACCGGTCTGCTAGTAATAGCAGAAACAGACAAACCCCACCTGGAGCAAGACCACATAGGAGAGAAATCGCGATTGCGAGAGAAGTTGCTCGCTTCTTCAGTTGCGTTCCTGCAACGAAACTCTCGGGTAGGTCGCTTGAGTCCAACGGCAACGGCGGACCCAGATAAATGGCTGCCTCCTTCGGTTCCCGAAGAAGACAGAATTCGGCTTACAGACCTGCACTCAGTATTGACCGTGCTCAACGAGCGATACCGCAACACAAAGAGCGCTACTCTCTCCTTGCCGGTCGTACTGTGCCAAGCTCACCGGAGATCTGTTGAACTCTCTCATTAAGGAACACCGCTGGACGCTCGTTGAGCAACCTGCGGACGTTGTTTCGCGATTGGCCGAGGAAATCAATGTTCCCCGGGAAATCTCGACAATTCTTGTCAACCGCGGCATCACCACCTACGATGCCGCCAAAGCCTACTTCCGACCAACCGTTCAGCTGCTGAACGACCCCTTCTTGATGACGGGTATGGAGGAAGCAACCGCGCGACTGATCACTGCAATTCAATCGCATGAAAAGATCCTCGTGTTTGGCGACTATGACGTCGACGGAACAAACGGGGCTGCAATGCTTTACCTGTTCATCAAAGATCTCGGCGGGTTGGCTGACTTCTACATTCCTGACCGAATTATCGAAGGTTATGGAATCTCCAATCAGGGGGTTGAGAAAGCACATGCGGAAGGCTACTCGGTCTTTCTCTCTGTTGATTGCGGCATCACCGCCGTAGAACAAGCAGAGCTCGCCCGTTCCAAGGGGATCGACATGATCATTTGCGACCACCACGAGCCCGGCTCTTCACTTCCAAATGCTTTTGCGACCCTCGATCCTTTGAGAGACGGTGATGTCTATCCTTTCAAATCGTTGTGCGGATGCGGTGTCGGGTTCAAGCTCATTCAGGGAATTGCCCGTAAGTTAGGAATGGAGTCAACGCTGACGTCGTACATGGATTTTGTCGCTTTGGCAAGTACCGCCGATATTGTGCCGTTGATCGATGAGAATCGGGTGCTCGTGCGTGAAGGTATGGAACTCATCAACTCTAATCCACGGCCCGGTATTCGAGCATTGATTGAAACATCGGGACTGGAAATCGGCAAGATAACAACAGGGCAGGTGGTTTTTATGCTTGCTCCTCGTATTAACGCGGTGGGACGACTGGGCGATGCAATGCGCGCCGTCCGTCTGCTGACCAGCACAAACCCGGAAGAAGCCCATCGACTCGCGCAGGTCTTGGAGGAGGAGAATCTCAACCGTCGTCGTATCGACGAAGAAACGTTTGCAGAAGCACAGGAACTTGCTGAATCGGTACTCAATATTGATACGGATGCCGCGCTCGTTCTCCACCAGGAACACTGGCATCCGGGCGTTGTCGGAATCGTCGCTTCCCGCATGGTTGAAAAATACTACAAGCCGTCGATCATGATGGCGACAGTGGACGGCGTGGCAAAAGGTTCAGCACGAAGCGTTTCCGGATTTGATATCTTCCAGGCTCTAAAGCGGTGCGAGGACAAGATCATTCAGTTTGGGGGTCACAAATACGCGGCCGGCCTGACTGTCGAAATTGAAAGGGTGGACGAATTTCGTCAAGCGTTCAATGATGTCGTCAATGAGCTGATGACCGAGGAAATGAAAACTCGAGAGATTCATATCGATGTGGAAATTTCGCTAAAGGATATGACTCCGAAATTCATAAGAATTCTGAAGGAGTTTGCTCCCTTTGGGCCTAAGAATATGAAGCCGACTTTTCTTGCGCGAAATCTTGAAGTGTTCGGGAATCCGCGAATCGTGGGAAAAAACCACTTGCGGTTTCGTGTTCGGCAGAACGGGGTGGTGTTTGATGCGATAGGATTCGGTCTTGGGGACTTGTTGCCCAAGGTCAGCACCGGGAGGAAAGACCTCGAGTGCGTGTTCTCCATCGATGAGCATGAGTCGCCTGCGCCGTCCGGAGGAAGAAAAGGTGATGTTGTTCCTCAACTAAAAGTTCGAGATATTCGATAATACAGGTTCGATTAGTAAGGAGATGCAGTTATGTCCGGCCATTCAAAATGGGCAACAATCAAGAGGAAGAAGGCAGCAACAGACTCAGCGCGGGGTCGGCTGTTTACTCGACTGATCAAGGAAATCACCATCGCGGCACGGAATGGGGGCGGAAATGCCGAAGGCAATCCTCGCCTCCGCCTGGCAATCCAGACCGCGAAGGCAGCAAACATGCCCGCCGACAATATTACTCGTGCAATCCAAAAAGGAACGGGAGAACTTGAAGGCGTTTCATACGAAGAACTCACGTACGAAGGCTATGGCCCGGGCGGCGTCGCGATCCTTGCTGAGATCGTCACCGACAACAACAATCGGACGGTGTCCGAGATGCGACATATCTTTTCCCGAAACAACGGCAACCTCGGAAATTCCGGGAGCGTCGCGTGGATGTTTAGTCGTCAGGGAACAATCGTAATTCCGACTGCGGGGAAGAATTCCTCCGTGACGGAGGATGACCTCCTTCCCATTGTTCTTGAAGCCGGAGCCGATGACCTGCAGAATGAAGATGAGGTTTTTACAGTGACAACCACTCCGCATTCATTTGAGCAGGTGAAGCAAGCCATCGAAGATAAGGGCATCGAAATTGAAACCGCCTCCCTGCAAATGGTTCCGGATAACACTGTGAAAGTAACCGGGAAAGAAGCAGAACAAGTGTTGAAACTAATGGAAGCGTTGGAAGAACACGACGATGTGCAGAACGTGTACGCCAACTTTGATATCGACGAAACGGAAATGGCGAAGATTAATGGGTGAGCGCCAGCGGGATATCTCGCGCCGCAGAACCACGAACCATCATTCCTCCATAGTCGTGCTGGGGATCGATCCCGGCACATTAGTCACCGGGTACGGGATCGTTGAGAGAAGAGGCTCCACATTGAAGCTATTGAGTAGCGGAGTCATTCGCAATTCACCGGACTCATCCATGCCGGTGCGGCTGAAGCGAATCTATTCCGCACTTCAATCACTGATTAGCACTTTCCATCCTGATGAATTCGCAATCGAATCGGCGTTCTACGGAAAGAACGCCCAGTCGGCTCTCAAGTTGGGCCATGCGCGTGGAGTGTCTATTCTCGCCGCCGTTGAGCAGGAAATCCCAACTTCAGAGTACTCTCCTCGAGAAGTGAAGAAAGCGGTCGTTGGGAAAGGGACCGCATCAAAGAATGCGGTTAAGTTTATGGTTCAATCCATACTGGGCACTGCTGATTCGGTTATGGCGCTCGATAGCTCCGATGCACTCGCCGTCGCCATCTGCCACCTTCATCGCCTGATCACGCCGACTTCCAGGCATCGAGACTGGAAATCGTATGTGCAGGCTCATCCCGAGCGTGTGAGATCATGATCTCATCTCTCCGCGGCACCCTTATGCAGAAAAGTCCGACTGAAGTCTTGATCGATGTTGGAGGTGTGGGATATGGCCTGAACATTCCCCTCTCGACGTTTGAAGCTCTCGGTGCTCTTAATACTACATGCACCCTTTTGACGTACCTGTATGTTCGGGAGGACATCCTCCAACTCTTCGGCTTTGCAACGGAGCAGGAGCGGACAACTTTTAGGATGCTCGTTTCTGTTTCCGGTATCGGCCCCAAAATGGCGCAGGGAATCCTCTCTGGAATATCCGTTGCTGATCTGAAAATGCATGTCAAAACAGGAAATCTCAAAGCGCTGACTGCGATTCCCGGCGTCGGGCGCAAGCTTGCCGAGCGGCTGGTTCTTGAACTCCGTGACAAGCTTGAACGATTTGATGGGGGTCGCTCCTCCGACGCTGCATTGTCAGGTTCCATTCATCAGGAAGCTCTTCTCGCCATGACATCGTTGGGGTACTCACGTGGGATGGCCGAAAGGGGAATCACCGCCGCACTCAACGAAGCCGATGGAAAGACCGTAACCCTCGAAGGGCTTATCAAAGCCGCTCTCCGAAAGGTAACTGCATAGAATCCATCATCAAATCAACTCCGCAAGACCTTTATTGTAATTCTTCAGGTGAAGTATTACCTTGACGCATGCGAAAATCAGATTACTCAACACCTGACCGCCTCCCGGCAGAGATCGATTTTGACCATTCTCTTCGTCCTCTCTCGTTCCAGGACTTCTGCGGCCAGGAGAAGATCACAAAGAATCTGAAGATCTTCATGACGGCCGCACGACAACGGGGTGAATCCCTTGATCACGTTCTCCTCACCGGCCCACCCGGACTGGGAAAAACAACCCTTGCATACATCATAGCGAATGAAATGGGAAGCCAAATCCGGATAACCTCCGGGCCGGTGCTGGATAAACCGGGAGATCTCGCCGGGATCTTAACGAATCTCGAGGAGGGTGACGTTCTATTTATCGACGAAATTCATCGGCTCAACCCCGTGGTGGAAGAATATCTGTATTCTGCAATGGAGGACTTTCGTCTCGACATAATGATCGACTCAGGACCAAGCGCCCGAAGCATTCAATTGACTCTTCCCCGCTTCACGCTCGTCGGCGCGACCACGCGGGCGGGCCTTCTGACTGCTCCCTTGCGCGCGCGTTTTGGTATTGCAAACCGTCTTGATTACTATTCTTCAGCCGTCATCGAACAAATCCTTCATAGATCGGCGAAACTCCTTGAGATTCGGTATGCAAATGATGGTCTTGCGGAGATTGCCAAGCGTTCGCGTGGAACCCCCCGCATCGCCAACCGGCTCTTACGGCGATGCCGTGATTTCGCTCAGGCCGACGAGCGGCTAAGAAATCATGATGGCATCATTGCGAAGGAAGTAGCCGATTTTTCACTACGCGCACTCGAAGTTGATGAGCGGGGTTTGGATGAAATGGACAAGAGAATTCTTCGCTGTATTATTGAAAAATACGACGGTGGCCCGGTTGGGCTCAACACGCTTGCGGTTGCTGTTGCTGAAGAGCCGGGAACAATCGAAGAAGTTTACGAGCCATTCCTCATCCAGGAGGGTTTTCTCAAGAGAACTTCCCGCGGCAGGGAGGCCACGGAGATTGCCTTTCGACACCTCAACATTCAGAGGGCCAGGGGGAATGAACTCACTTTGTTCACGTAATACATGATGATCTTGAAAAGGAAAGCCGATGAGTCTCGATAAAGACCTCGCTTCCGTGCAGGAAGTTCGGGACCTGTTGCAGAAAGCAAAAGCTGCGCAACTGGAGTTCAAGAGCTATTCTCAGGAACAAGTCGATCGCATCGTTAAGGCGATGGTCGACGCGGGCTACGCAGAAGCCATGCGCTTGGGGCGAATGGCATCGGAGGAAACTGGATTCGGGAAACCAGAGGACAAGCAGCGCAAGAATGAATTCGCAACGAAACGCGTGTGGGAATCAATCAAGGATCTCAAAACAGTCGGCGTGATCGGTGAAGACAGGGAGAAACGACTCATCATGATTGGTGAACCGATGGGTGTGGTTGCAGCGTTGATCCCCTCGACGAATCCCACCTCTACGGTCATGTTCAAAGCAATCATTTCTGTAAAAGCGAGAAATGCATGCGTCGCGAGTCCGCATCCACGAGCGCACAAGTGCACGGTGGAAGCCATGAATGTTGTTCGGGATGCAGCCGAAAAGGCTGGTGCACCAAAGAATCTCATGACCTGTCTTTCGTTGCCGACGATTGAAGGAACGAATGAGTTAATGCGACACAAACTCACAGCCGTTATTCTTGCGACGGGCAGCAACCAAATGGTCCGTGCCGCATACAGCGCCGGCAAGCCTGCCTACGGCGTTGGTTCTGGAAACGTCCCATCATTTATCGAGCGAACAGCCAACGTGCGAAAAGCCGTCGCCGACATTATTTCCGGTAAGCAATTTGACTATGGCACGTTGTGCTCCACCGAGTCCGCGCTGATATGCGACGCTCCCCTTAAGAATCAGGTCGTGGAAGAATGTAAGCGGCTAGCCGCGTATTTTGTAGCTGGCGAGGAGAAAGAACGACTCTCGCGATTGATGTTCGATGCTCGTGGTGCAATTAATCCTGAGATCGTTGGAAAATCGCCAAGCTTCATCGCCCAGAAGGCGGGAATCAATGTACCGTCGAATACTTCCGTTCTAATTGCCGAACTCAACGGAGTTGGCCGGGACGTTCCCCTCTCCCGCGAAAAACTCTCACCTGTTCTTTCGTTCTATACGGTGGAAGGCTGGCGCGAAGGTTGCCATCGGTGCATAGAACTACTGGAGTTTGGTGGCATCGGCCATACGCTCGTTATCCATTCGAACGATCGTGACATTATCATGAAATTCGCTCTTGAGAAACCTGCCTTCCGAATTCTCGTGAATACCCAGGCGGCCCTCGGCGCCGTTGGCTATACTAACGGCCTGGAGCCTTCCATGACATTGGGACCAGGCACATGGGGAGGGTCCATTATTTCTGATAATGTAACGGCCCGGCACCTCATGAATGTAAAGCGACTCGCATTCGAAACAAACCCGATCAATCCGGATACAACAATGCAAATGCAAGAGAGTGCCCCGTCAATAGCTCATGCATCACCAGTCCCAACCTCCTGGATGGAAGAGATTGACAAGAGAATTGTTATGAAGGCCGGCAACAGTCCAGTTTGGAAGAAAGAAGCTGCACCGGTGTCTTCAACCATCAAGACCTTCGGAACAGGACTTTCCGCAGATGAGGTAGATAAGATTGCCGATTCTTTCTCAAAGAAGTTGAAATAACGCTGCAGACAGTTTGTCCACCACGCCTGCACTTCCCCTGACCATCCACCGGATGGGGCGTAACTTTTTCATCCGACCCACCCTGAATGTTGCCCGCGACCTTCTCGGTAAATATCTTGTCCATGAGACCAACAAATATCGGCTGGTGGGAAAGATCGTTGAAGTTGAGGCATATCTCGGTGAGCGAGATCCCGCAAGTCACTCGTATCGCGGAAAGACCAAGCGCAACGAAGTGATGTTTCGATCGGGTGGATATCTTTACGTGTATTTTACATATGGCATGCACTTCTGTTGTAATGTCGTCACAGGCCGTGAGGGGATAGGAAGAGCCGTGCTGCTGCGTGCAGTGGAACCGATTGAAGGGAAACAATGGATTCGGGCTCGTAGAGCAAAATCACCAACCGAAGTCGATCTATGCAACGGTCCTGCAAAACTGTGTCAAGCCTTCGGGATCGACAGACGAGATAACGGAACAGATTTGTGCGGAAAGATTATCTGGATTGGAGCGACAGCGAGTGACGGGAAAAAGTTTGCCATTGGCTCTTCGACTAGAATCGGGATCAGCAATGGCAGGAAACATCGCTGGAGGTTTTTCATTCAAGGGAATCCCTTCGTGTCCAGGGGAAAGCCGGCAAAATAGTTTACGTCGCCAGTTGTTTTCCAAGAAACTCGCCAGTTGCAGATGCCCTCACCCGGGCGATTTCCTCCGGAACACCCTCGGCAACGATGGTTCCACCCTCTTTCCCACCTCCGGGTCCAAGATCAATAATCCAATCCGCGGTCTTGACGACGTCCAGATTGTGTTCTATCACCATGACCGTATTCCCCTTTTCCACCAAACGGTTGAGCACATCAAGAAGCATTCGGATATCCTCGAAATGCAAACCAGTCGTTGGCTCGTCAAGGATATAAAGTGTGTTTCCGGTTCCGACTTTTGAAAGCTCCGTAGACAATTTCACCCTTTGCGCCTCTCCTCCGCTCAGCGTGGTAGCTTGTTGGCCAAGCCGGATGTAGCCAAGTCCCACACTTTGCAGTGTTGAGAGTTTTCGGAGCAACCCTGGAATCTCTGAAAAGAAATCCACCGCCTCACTCACCGTCATGTCGAGAACATCCGCAATTGACTTTCCCTTGTAGTGGACCTGGAGGGTTTCTCGGTTGTACCTCTTGCCCTTGCATACATCACACAGCACATACACATCGGGCAGGAAGTTCATCTCAATTCTTTTCACTCCATCCCCTTCACACGCATCGCACCTCCCTCCCGACACGTTGAAACTGAATCTCCCCGCCTTGTATCCCCGTATTTTTGCTTCCGGCATTTGCGTGTACAAATCACGGATAAGAGTGAAGAGACCGGTATATGTTGCCGGGTTCGATCGAGGGGTCCGACCAATCGGCGATTGATCAATCTCAATCACCTTGTCGATATGCTCAAGTCCGGCAATGGAATCATAGGGCAGGGGCACAGCTTTGGATTGATAAAATTTCCTCGACAGAATACGGAAGAGAGTTTCGCTAATGACGGAAGACTTCCCGGATCCGCTTACGCCGGTGATGGAGATGAGGCGACCCAGGGGGACTAGTACAGTCACATTCTGCAGGTTATTTCC
>QKGJ01000066.1 GCA_003251275.1 Ignavibacteria bacterium | reverse complement strand
CTCAAGATGTTGCTTGTCATGCGTAAGTCTGTACACAAATGAAGAGCGCTCAAGAATCTGTCGCGCGCGAAGCATGTCCTTAACATGGTTATTGAGTCGCAACTCATCTTTCAGAAACTGTAAATCGCTTTTCAGATCTGCGTATTGCATTGACTTCCAGTAGTCTGCAAATCGGGGATGCTTGATTGTCTGAAGAATCCGGGGCACATCGGATTCATCAAACAGAAGACCGGCCTCCGGGGAAGCCAAATCCTCGGCAAGCAAGAACTCAGCCTTCGCATTTCGCGCGCTAAGATAGAGACCACTTGCGGCCAAAGCGCCGCGTTGCAGAAATTCTCGTCGTGAAGTTTTCATGGGTATCCTACTTGAGTACTTCTTCAATGGTAACGCTTTTTCCTGATGTAACGGACAACGACATCGCTTCAATTGCAGCAAGCGCCAAAAGACCTTCTTGTCCCCCCGTTTCCGGCTGTGTGCCTTTACTTATACATTCTCCAAACTCACGCATTTGAAGCTCGTAGCTTTCCGTCCCTTCTTGACTAAAGTCTTCTTCCATCACTTTCGTCGAACCGAGTAGCTCGATAGACAAATGTGTTGCATGGCAGAGCATTGATCCTTTAGTCCCGTAGATTTTTATGAAATAGGCATCGGGCGAAACATAACAGGAGGTGAGAGCAAACGGGACTCCCGATTCAAGCTGGAGAACTGCGGCGGTAGAGTCGTAGACATCCCCCGGCATTGCGATATTTGTTGCAATACACGACACGCTCTTCACCGGCTCCAGCAAGTAGGAAATCGTGTCCACAAAATGTATCCCCAGCTGAGTCATTGGAAGTAACGGGCATTTTGTCGGATCGGCTTTCCAGGGTGGGAGCCCCGGTTGCAAACCCACGGAGCGGGACACGTTCGCTTCGACCGCCACGATCGTACCAATGGTTTGCTTTCCCAAGAGTTGCTTCGCACGCCTGAAAACACGTCGGCGTCTGGTATTATGTCCGACCATCAACACACGTTCCGATTTTTTCGCAAGAGCGATCATCTCTTTTGCTTCGGAAATGGTGTTGGATATTGGCTTCTCAACGAAAATGTGCTTGCCGGTTGCAATCGCCTTCCTGAATTGGCCAGCATGTACGTGATTCGGGGTAACGAGGACAACGGCCTGAATCTTCGAATCTGTCGCTAGCTCCTCATAGCTTCCAGCAACTCTGCACCCGGTGCTGGTGCGTATCCGCTCGCTGGCAATGGAGTCAGTATCATAACATGATTCAAGGTGAAGATTTCCTGATGCGAGGATCGCGTTGAGGATCGTCGTTCCGTGATTTGCCACGCCTACCAATCCAACGGGTATCTTTTTCTTTTTCATCTCAGTGTATTCTTCTTAATGAAGTTCGATAGTTCGTCCTCCCCGGCAATAACTCCGATTTGAACGAGGAACCGTCGCTCCTCGCCCGGCTCGAGGAATTGCAGGGTACCTGCTGCCCGCTCTTTCGCCCTCCCGCCAACACCACAATTTGCCGGCTCCATGCCGACAACGTATGTTCCTTCACCCATCATTTTCCACTCAATGTACCTCGGAAGTTCTTTCTGCCTGAACCGGACATACAACCCAAGTTGCTTTTTTTGATCCACCAGAAGTGCGGTCGCATATCCATCGGCATCCGCAATCAAATCATGAAAGAACACCTGCTCTTGATAATTGGAAATTGGCGATGAAAAGACCGTTGCTTCATCGACACCTCTTTCAGCTTCAGCATCTCGCGGCTTCATGTTCTTCGAATTGAGAAGTAGTCGAGAGCCGCTATCCACCAACGGCCAACCCACGTTGATATGATAAAGCATCATAAGAGGTGAAGACTGATATCCTTCATTTCTGACGTTGTCGGCAATCGTTATTACCGATTCCCCCAGATGGATTTCAATTGAGCGATGAAGAAGAAGATTCTCCTTGAACAATCCCGATTCCCGTACGTCGCCGTGCAACCGCATGACGCACGTGTCATTTTCCCACCGCGTTTCGGTGTGAATGGCGGAAGCCGGAAGATTGGAGAGTCGGCCGTGCATCCCAAGTTCTTCACCTCCATCAATACCTGGTGCGCCGAGGAAACTCATGCCGCATCCAGTCATAAGGCCACCCGGGAATGATCGACCCCAAGCAGTGCCGCGCGGATCGTAATAATACGGATGAACATCCCCGTTTGCAGAACGCCACGCAAGGGGAAACCCCTTGTAGTCCGCCATCGAAATATCCATCCCGCGATCAAGAGAAACCTGGAACCGAAGCCCTGATCCGCTTCGCACATCAGCAATCCGCACTCCAGACTCACTTCCATCATGCAACTGCATCATGCGGATCCCCGCAACCTGCGAAAGATCACCGACACGGGAGAGTATATCTTGTTTGCTGAGTTTGTTTCCGAAAAGAAATGCCATAACAAATCGCGTGTTTCAGAAGAGATGTCACTTCATCGTGTGATCAGCGCCGGCGTCCCGTATCATTCGTCTGAGAGTTTCCACGTTTCTCTGAGAATTCTCGATCAACGGGAGACAGTGTGTTTCAATTGTCACGTGGGAAACAACCATATCCTGTACAATTGCCCTGATCTGTCCTTCCCAATCCAAGACTCCGTCGCCGACGGGAACACACTGCACATGGGATCCTTGCCTCGTGTCCTTGACATGAACATTGAAGATCTTGTCCTTTATTGCCCGGTATCCATCCGGATACGGAGTTTCCGCAGTTCCATATGCATTCGCCGGGTCCCAATTCGCGCCAAGAACTGGTGAACCAACATCCTCAATAATCTTCCGGGTGTTTGTTCCAGTATCGCACCAGAAGCCCGGTTCGTTCTCAACCGCGAGCTTCAAGCCCGCCCGTTCTGCAAGGGCCGCTGCCCGACGGAGAACACTCACCGCAACATCATAGTGACTTTCAGGCTCGTCCCGTTCGCGCTGAAATCCAAAAACGATAATGAGCGAAGCCCCGAGCGCCTTTGCCATTTCAATGGTGCGAGGGAGCGCAAAACTCAACTCTTCTTCAAGTTCACTGAGTTTGGAGAGCGGATGTTTGAATATTCCAGGGGATAGTGCCGTCACGCGAGTGTCTCCCCGACGGAGGTATCGCCGGACCTCTTCAATGTCTTCTTTTTCAACATTGGGGATACGTCCTGACTTTAGCAACCGAAGCTCAATGATGGAAACCTCCCAGATGGACGCATATTTCATCGCTTCAACAAAATCACTACTGATCTCGTCGCTGACGATTCCGATTTTCATTGTTTTTGTAATGTCTTTCATCTGTTTATTCGATACCGTTGTCCGGCTCCTGATATCCGATCTCGCAGGAGATTTTGTCTGCTTCTTGTTTCAGCATCTCGATCATCCCGTCGAGCATTTTTCTATTCTTGGCCGTCAGTGCATGGGGAAGAGCCATCATCAGGGCCGCAGCAACTCTACTGTGGTGGTCGAAGATCGGAACTGCAAGAGCGCAAAGGTCAGGTTTGTACTCACCATCAGCTATGGAATACCCGCCCTCTTTTACCTCCTGCAAGCGGAGCTTCAACTTCTTGAAGCTTGTAATCGTGTGTGGCGTATACTTCTTCAGTCCGCTTCGCTTGATGATTTTCTCCAGCACATCCGGACGCAAGTCTGAGATAAGAATCTGCCCTGAAGCCGTCGCGTGGACGGGTGAGCGTTGTCCCAATCGAGCCACCATCGTCCAGATCTCCGGCGTATCAACGCGATCGATGATGATAACTTCATAATGATCAAGAATGGCGAGATAGTAGCTTTGTTTTGTTTCGCGTGCCATTCGCACGAGGTGTGGGTGTGCGACCGTCTTCAAGTCGATCCTGCTGAGGGCAACATTCCCCCAGTCGAGGAGCTTTATTCCCAGAGTGAATTTCCGTCTCTGTTCATCGTGATTGACAAGCGAATTGTGCTTTAGCGTTGCGAGAATTCTGAAAAGTGTGCTCTTAGGAACACCAATGCGTTTCGAAAGATCGGCAAGCGATAGACCTTCGGCGGTTGTCGCCAGAATCTCGAGGACCTGAACTGCCCGCTGTACTGCAGGGACAATGTACTCCATGAAGTCGTCTCCGTTTCACTAATAAATCATTGTTTCATTAGTGCGAACATAAGATGATACCAAATTGAATGGACATTTCACAGCATGAAAAGATTGGAAAGACTATTTTTCTGCACGCTCGAGATCCACGAGGGTATACGGGCCTTTCGGGATGACGGCAACCGTTGCGGCCTCGCCGTATTTCTCAAATCCCTCCTCCAGGGCGTCTTCAACACTCTCACTTGAACGAACAAAGAGCTTATCGCGATATTCATCGGAAATACCTGATGAGACAAGCACAACGTCTGCTTTTCGAGCAGCTTTTGCGCATTCCTCCAGCTGCCATTGATCTGGAACTACAGGGTTGGAGAGGATCGTTTGAAGAAACGCTTCAGCAGACTCGAATTTCGTTGCCATAGTTCGAAACTCGCTGCTGCCAAGACCTTCTTCACATTCTGCTGCGATAATCAACATTCCACCCTTCTTCACAATTGGCAGGGCTGCAGTCATCCCCTTCACAGCCTGGTAGAATGTTAGGTCCAACGGGTACCCTGCACTCGTCGTGATGACAATGTCAACAGGTTCCCTCAATGTCGAACGAACCGAATGACGAACGTGTGCGATTCCTGCCTCATGCGCCTGAATTGGGTCTCCCGCAAACACTCCTGTTATCTTGCCGGCTTCACTCATCGCCACATTCACGATAAAATCATGACCTACCATTCCCGCAATCTCCAACAGTTCATGGTGGAGCGGATTGTTTTCGATCGATCCTTCTTTGCACATTTGGTTCTCAAGAAAGAACGGACTGTGGAGAGATTTGATTGTCAGCTCCCCTGCACAACCCGGCGCAACCATCTTTCGGCCACCCGAAAAGCCAGCCATGAGATGAGGCTCGATAAACCCGGTCGTAATCTTCAGGTCAGCCCTACAGTATTCAGTATCGATGTACACGGGAGTGTTCCTTGAGGTCTTGCCAAGATACGTGTGTTCCTCAATGATCCTCGCGTGGTGATCGACAACCCGATAGTTGCTCCGGATATCGGCGCCAACAATTTCTTCGAGCTCCTCCGCCTTACTTGGTCGATGAAGACCTGTCGCCACAAGAACAGTGATGTTGTTTCGACTGATTCCATTTTCTTCCAACACACGAAAAATATGCGGCAGCATTATCTTGTTGGGAGCGGGACGTGTTACATCACAGATCACTACACATGCACTCTTTGCCTTCCGAACGAACCTCCATAACGGTGGCGATCCAATCGGGTTCTCCAAGGCATTGGAGATTGCCTTGTCCGGGTCTGCCAATGATTCACCGGCGGTCATTGTCATTACTTTGACCAGATTTCGTTCTGGAACGTTGACATCGAGCCCCTTCTTACCGTATGCGAGATGGACTTTCATAATCAGACGATACCGGTCATCGTCGTACCCATCGCTGGTCGCTCAACACCTTTTCTTTTCCTGTATTGACTCCCACGATAGACTCGAATTGGATCGATAGCTGCACCACTTCTCTGCCGGGCAACTCCCAGGATTGGGGACACGTCTGTAACAAACGCTTTCTTCAGGGTCTTCATGGCCATAATAGCATCATTCTTTTCCCGGTTGGTACTGAGGCTCTGCGTATCGACAAGCAGTGCCTGTGCGTACGCCCGCTGCAATTCCTCCACCGTATTCATCAAAGATTCGATCGGATCAGTCAGGTTATGACTTTGATCGATCATGTATGACGGCGGCGGGGATTGTCTCGCTCCTCGCGATGAATCTTGAATCAGTTCGCAGAAGATCAGGAACAACTGAAACGGTTTGATGCTTCCCGCATCGAGATCATCATCCCCGTACTTGCTGTCGTTGAAGTGAAAACCCCCAAGCCGGCCGAACTGCAACAAGCGGGAGACAATCATCTCAATATTAACGTTCGGAGCGTGATGGCCGAGATCAACCAGGACTGATGCTTTCGGCCCGAGCTGTTCGGCAATGTAGTATGCAGTACCCCAATCGTTGACGACAGTTGAGTAGAATGCAGGTTCGTACAACTTGTACTCAATAAACAGCTGCCAATCATCCGGCAGAGCGGCATAAATCTCATTGGTGCTTTCAAGATAGCGTTCAAGGCTGGAGCGAAAATCAATTTGACCCGGAAAGTTCCCTCCGTCTCCAATCCATACGGAAAGCGCCTTCGAGCCAATTTGCTTTCCAAGCTCAATGCATTCAACGTTGTGAGCAATCGCCTGGCTCCTCACACTTCGGTCAGTGTGCGTGAGACTCCCGAACTTGTAGCCGAGCCGTTGACCCGGTTGATCCTGGAATGTGTTAGAGTTCATTGCGTCAAATCCAATTTGCAGCGACTCTGCAAATTGACCTAATGCTTCCGGATTCTCCGGTTTGTCCCACGGAATGTGCAATGCAACTCGGGGAGTTGCGCGTGTAAGTTGATGTATGGTTGCACAATCAACAAGTTTGTCGAACACATTACGGGGCTCGCCTTCTCCCGGAAATCGAGCGAACCGAGTTCCGCCTGTACCAACACCCCACGATGGCAGGGCAACAGCAAACTCTTGTACCTTTTTGGTAATTTCATCAATCGCAATCCCGCGTTTTTCCAGTTGTTTTCCCAATATGTCATAGTCGCGCTCCAAATCCGGACGCGCGCGTTCGTTTTCTTTCGTAATAAGTGATATGTCGATGGTAAAACCTGTATCCATATTGAGCACCGAAATCAGAGATGATGAAGTATGTCGCGCATGGCCGGATAGAGTTTACGGTACAACTCAAACTTCTGTTTGTATGTTTCAGCCATTCCTTTCCGGGGATGGTAGGTCTTCCTCAACCGCACACAAGTCCTGACTGCATCAGCAGGCGAGTGGAATACTTTTGCGCCAACGCCGGCAAGCATTGCTGCACCAAGGCAGGCCGCCTCGTTCACTTCCATTGCATGCACGGGCCGATTCATGATGTCCGCCTTGATTTGCATCCATTGTGAAGAGTATGATCCACCTCCAATCGCTCGGAATGATTTTATCTGTATGCCAGCACGTTCCAGCAATTCGACGTTCAATTTCATCTCGAAAGTTATGCCCTCCAGCAGCGACCTTGTAATCTCACCCTTTGTAGTAGAAAGCTGCAATCCGGCGATGACACCTTTTGAGCGCGTATCGAAATACGGCGTGCCCGTCATCGTAAAATGTGGAAGTACCATCACCCCTGACGAAACCTTCGGGATTCCACGGATGAGCTTATCGTAATTCCCACCGAAAGTGTCACGATACCAACGCAACAATGAGCCCCCCGTAAAATTGAACGCAAGGGAAACAAACTTTCCTCGGACGACGTGTGGATTATTGCACAGGTTGTTTCGCATCATGGCGGCAGTAGGGTGTGGTTTTGAGAATACCGGGACTATGCATTCCACCGTTCCGGTAGAATACATTGCCTCGCCACGACCTACGACCCCGGCACCGAATGTGCCGCACGGTTGATCATGGCCTCCCGCAACTACGAGCGCTCCTTCCGGCAGACCCAAGGTTCTGGCTGCCGATGAGGAGATGCCTCCTATAACTGTCCCCGAGGGTACTGGTTTCGCGAACTGATCCGCTCCAATGTTCGCTCGCTTCAACATCGGGTTTGACCATGAGCAGGTGTTGATGTCGAACGCCATAGTTCGTGCTGCCAGCGAATAATCAATCGCTGGCTGTAATCCAATCTTTGACGCAAAGTAATCCTGAAAACAAAGAAACTGCTTTGCTTTGTGCGCAACGCCCGGCTTGTTCTCCATCAACCACTGGATCTTGAGTAGCGTTGCCATCGCACTCAAGGGAACACCTGTCGTCCGAAAGATCTTCAAGGCTCCAACACTTTTTCGCCACAAATCCACGTGCCCCGCCGCTCTTGAATCAAATGTCACGATACCATTATAGAGGGCATTCCCCTTTCCATCGATTGGAATGAACGCTTCACCCTGGGAAGAGACTGCAAGTGCGGAAACAGGATCATGCCGCGTCTTTCCGGCAACTGATCGAATACAACGCACCAGCTTTCGCCATACCAGCTCAGGATCAAGTTCAATCCAGCCCGAGCGCGGAAACAATAACGGATACTCGGCCGAGGACGTGAAGATCACCTTTCCTTCGTTGTTGAACGCAACGACCTTGCAGCCAGTTGTTCCGATATCAATTCCAAGTAAACTCAATTGCGCAACGTGAGATTATCGAACGAATGCAGCAGCTACACCACCATCGACGGTTAGAACCCCACCCGTTGTCTTCAGCGATCTGTCAGTAGCAAAGAACAGTGCCGCTTCTGCGATGTCTTCGGGCAAAATACTCTCGCCGAGGAGAGTGCGCTTACGGTAAAATTCCTCCAGCTGATTCGGACTGATGCCATAAGCTTGGGCACGCTCTTTTCGCCAGCTTCCGCTCCATATTGAGGAACCTTGAAGAACGGCGTCGGGGCACACTGTGTTGACGCGAATCTTTTCCGGACCTCCCTCATCTGCAAGACACCGGGCGAGATGCAGCTCAGCTGCCTTCGCTGAACTGTACGCGGCGGCGTTTTTGCCACTTGCAAGCGCGTTCTTTGACGCAATGAATATGATAGACCCTCCGATGCCCTGCTTCTTCATCACCCGAAACGTTTCGCGCGCAACCAAAAAATATCCCTTTCCCAAAATGTCCATTTGCCGTTGCCATTGTTCCACAGTCGTATCTTCAATCGGATTCGCTGAAGAGATGCCTGCGTTCGACACTACGATGTCAACTCCTCCATACATCGCAACTGTTTCTGCAAAGGCTCGTTGGATATCCCCCTCGCGCGTGACATCTAAAGTACAGGATATCGCGCGTCCGGCACCATAGGCGTTCACCAGTTCGGTCGCAACGGTGGTTGCACCAACACTGTTGATGTCCGCGACAACAACGTGTGCTCCTTCAGCAGCAAACCGTCGGGCAATCTCTCTCCCTATCCCGCTCGCTCCTCCTGTGATGAATGCAATTCTCCGTGAAAGTGATTTCTCCGGTGGTGCAAGTGAAAGCTTATAGATTTCCAGCGGCCAATATTCAACGCTGTACGCTTCTGCCGGGGTCATTGATACATACGAACTTACCGTAGACGCCCCTTTGATAACAGCGATGGTTCGATGATAGATGTCTCGTGCGATGTTCGCTGACGGTTTATCCTTCCCGGTGGATATCAACCCAATTCCCGGAATCAGAATAATGCGCGGAAATGGATCATACATTTTATCGGTCGCATTCTTGTGTGCATCAAAGTACGCCTTGTACCGCTTCACATAGGCATCCAGCGATTTCCGCAATGCGATTTCAAACTTCGCCGGATTGTCCGAGTCTACTAGCATTGGAAAGAGCTTTGTGCTTACCAGATGATCAGGGCAGGCAGCGCCCTTGTTTGCCAGCGATTTTAGATCCCTGCTGTTCACAAATTCGAGAACATCGGGATCGTCATCGAACGAGATGACGGCACGCTTAAACCTGCTGACCGCACCCCTTACGAGAGGAAGGAACTCCTGCGCGAATTGCTTTCGTGCCGCAGACGGCAGGGAAGTCGTCTTCGGTCCACCAAAAACCCTCCTCCCTTTGACCCTCCGTTTCAAGAAATCCTGCGCATCCGCTATGACGTCAATCGTATTATTGTATGACTCCTTCGCGGTGTTGCCCCACGTGATTAAACCATGTTTCCCCAAGAGGACCGCCCGCAATTTCGTATTGTTATTGACAAGTTCTCCGCATTGCTTTGCAAGGGCAAAGCCTGGACGCAACCAGGGGAGCCATCCTGCTACATCTCCGTAAATCTCTTTCATCAACCTTCTTCCATCTTTTGCCGTGCACAAAGCAATAATGGAGTCAGGGTGCATGTGGTCGATGTGTGTGTGATCGATAAAAGCATGGATGAGTGCGTCAATGGATGGGCGCTTTGCGTTGAGGTCAACAAGGCAGTGCGCGAGGTACTCAACCATCTCCTCATCCGTCATGGATGAGCGTGAACGCAGGTCAAGCACTGGCCCAAGCTCGACACCGGGAAATCCCTCGCGAGTAATCGTCCGTAGATCCGTCCCGCTTCCCTTGACACGCAGAACACGAGTAGCAC
>QKGJ01000250.1 GCA_003251275.1 Ignavibacteria bacterium | reverse complement strand
AATGGCGGCGGCATGCTGGATGAGGGCGACACCCATGCATGCCCCGAATCATTTACAGTTGCATTGCTCGCGGCCGGCGCAGTCATCGGTGCCATTGATGTTGTTCTTAGGAAGAAAGTCCATGCCGCATTTTGCGCCGTTCGTCCGCCGGGGCACCACGCCGAACGGGACCACCCGATGGGGTTCTGTCTCTTCAACAACGTTGCAATCGGCGCACGGTATGCGCAATCCGCACACGACCTGCAACGGATTGCGATCCTTGATTGGGATGTTCACCATGGAAATGGAACGCAGCATATATTTGAAGAGGATGCTTCAGTGTTGTACGCGAGCCTGCATCAATACCCCTTCTATCCGGGTACAGGGGCGAGTTCGGAGAAAGGAGTTGGTCGTGGTGAGGGATTCACGTTGAACATTCCCTTGCCGGCAGGGACGGACGAAGATCGATATCTTGAAGCTTTCAAGGAAGAAATTGTTCCGCGGCTGTCTCAGTTCAGACCAGAACTGTTGCTTCTCTCGGCCGGGTTTGATGCTCACAAAGACGATCCAATTGGCGGGATGCGATTGACAGAAAGATCGTTTGCGAAAATGACCACACTTGTTCGAGACATTGCACCGGTTGTTTCCGTCCTTGAAGGCGGGTATGACCTTGACGCATTAGCACGCTCTGTTCATGAGCACATTATCGCATTATCTAGATAACCCCGGGGCGAGACACCATCAATGAGAAAGTTTCTTGTTACATTACTCACCTTCGCGTGCCTTGGGTTTGTGAAAGCATCCGAAACCGGCTTTCTGATGCCTGTGCCGCAATCAGTCTCATGGGGTCAGGGCTTCCTCCAAATCGATTCCTCGTTTGCCATCGTTGTTGAAGGGGTTGATTCCGGGAGAAGCAGCCACGCGGCCGCCCGGATACTGGCGCGTCTGAGTAAAGAAACCGGGATCCGTTTTTCGCCTCCGCCTGCCAAGCCGAACGCTGGTGTCCTGCGCATTGCCGTACGAAACCCGGCCCCGCTTACCCCCGTTCTTGGCATTGATGAGTCATATTCGATAGCCGTCAACGGGCAGGGGGCAATGCTGACTGCAGGAAACTTCTTTGGAGTTGTTCACGGACTCGAAACCTTTTTGCAGCTTCTTCGCTTGGATTCATCTGGATTCAATATCCCTGCCGTTACCATCAAGGACGAGCCCAGATTTCCTTGGCGTGGACTGCTGGTGGATGTCTGCCGCCATTGGATTCCAATGGATGTCCTCAAACGTACTATTGATGGGATGGCGGCTGTAAAATTAAATGTACTTCACTGGCACCTCTCTGAAGATCAGGGCTTTCGTATCGAAAGTAAGAGATTCCCACGATTGCACTCGTTCGGGTCCGATGGTCTCTATTATTCCCAAGACCACCGCTGAGAGAGGAATTCGTGTTATTCCGGAGTTTGATATGCCGGGTCATACCACCAGCTGGTTCGTCGGGTATCCTGAACTGGCAAGCAGCCCGGGTCCGTATTCAATTCAGCGGACATGGGGAGTATTTGATCCAGCGATGGATCCAACCCGCGAGGAGGTGTACGAGTTCCTGGATGGGTTCATTGAAGAGATGACCCAGATTTTCCCTGACCCGTTCTTCCACATCGGCGGAGACGAAGTCAATGGCAAACAATGGGACTCCTCGGCTGCAGTTGCGAAGTTCAAGCACAATAATTCCTTGAAAGACAATCATGACATCCAGGTATACTTCAACAAGCGCGTTTCGGGAATTCTCAAAAGGCACAAGAGAAGGATGGTTGGCTGGGATGAGATTCTCCATCCGGAATTACCCAACAACATTGTCGTACAATCGTGGAGAGGGCACAAAGCACTTGCCGCAACAGTGCAACAAGGCTCGGAGGGAATTCTCTCGTGGGGCTATTATCTTGATCATATGCGGCCCGCATCGTATCACTACGGCATTGATCCACTCGCCGGTGACGGCTTGGAGCTTGCGGTAGACCAAAGAAGCCAGGTTCTGGGTGGAGAAGCGTGCATGTGGGCGGAATTTGTGACAGAGGAGAACATCGATTCCCGGATTTGGCCACGAACGGCGGCCATTGCAGAGCGACTCTGGTCACCCAGCGATGTAGCGGATGTCGAGGATATGTATCGAAGACTTGCGCGCGTCAGCAAACGGCTCGCATGGCTCGGCCTCACACATATCGCCAGCTACGATAAGATGTTGGAGCGCCTCGCGGGATACCGGGAGATCGACGCGCTGAAAACCCTCAGTGATGTTCTGGAACCGGTAAAATTTTATGACCGACCACACACACGGAAATATACACAACAAACCCCGCTCAACCGGCTTGTGGATGCTACACGACCGGAAAGCAACGCCGCACGAGAGTTCGCGGAGCTGGTCGAGAGCTACCTCATGAACCCTACGTTAGAGGGCCGCGCCAAGGCGCTCCGACTGCGTCTTATTCAATGGAGAGAGAATGACAAGAAGCTTCAGCCGATTCTTTCTACCTCACCATTGCTGGCGGAAGTGATTCCCCTCTCAAGGAAACTTAGCAGGGTTTCTCAAATAGGGCTCGATGCGTTGAATGCAATGGAGGAATGTTCACCGCTGGGAGACCGGAGGAAGGGCTTGGCCAAAGCACTCTCCGAGGAACAGACTCCCGCGGCAGAACTCCTTCTGATGATCATACCACCAATCCAGACGCTATTGAACGCTGCACCATAGTCCTTTTCGAAAACATTCCCATCAATTCAGTCCACATTCATCAACAAGCTACAGGTACCCCATGCGCACTTTTTTGAAACGTCTCTCAATTGCCATCGGCATTCTTGCGGCAATTGTTTGCGTTCTGGCAATTCTGTTCTTCAACAAATATCCCGATATTTCTCCTCCGGCTGACCTTAAGGTTGAGGCCACACCCGCGCGAGTCGCCCGGGGAGAATATCTCGCAAACCATGTCACAGTGTGCATTGATTGTCATTCCACACGGGACTGGTCAAAATTCTCGGGACCGATCGTTCCGGGAACGAATGGTAAAGGTGGGGATGAATTCAACGAGCGTGTTGGTGGCGTTCCGGGAAGGATTTTTGCTTCGAATATTACCCCCGCCGGAATCAAGGCGTACACCGATGGAGAATTGGTTCGAACTTTCACAACAGGTGTCACCCGTACCAATCGATCTCTCTTCCCGTTGATGCCCTACTATGCGTACAACCACTTGACGCAGGAGGACGCCTACTCCATTGTCGCCTACATCCGTTCGCTCGCTCCCATCGAGAACAAGGTGAGCGAATCCACGTTGAACTTCCCAATGAATTTGATCGTTCGAACAATACCACTCCATTCATTCGAGCCGACACCACCGATCGACTCGTCGAATCAAATTGTATATGGTAGGTATGTCGCGTCTATCTCTGCATGTGGAGACTGCCATACGCCGGTAGAAGAAGGTGAGCCCATTCCAAGAATGGACTACGCAGGTGGCTTTACCTTTATGTTTCCTGGAGGAATAGTCCGAACAGCGAATATTACCCCCGACCCACAAACTGGTATTGGAAACTGGACGAAGGAAGATTTCATCGCCCGCTTCAAAGCATTCACGTCGTCGGAATCGATACCGGATGTTCAGCCTGAGGATTTCAATACGCCCATGCCGTGGACAATGTACGCTGGAATGACGGAAAAAGACCTGGGAGCGATTTATGATTATCTTCGAACTGTTGCGCCCGTGCATAACGCCGTGGAGCGTTTCAGTCCATATATCACCGAGTCCAGGTAAGGGAACTAGAAGAGAAGAAAGTACAGAGTTCCTCCATAGGTGAGTCCAACACCAATCGCCATCGCATTGATGTGGAACGCCCGTTTCAGGTCCGCGCGTCTTGCGTCTCGGTCGGTGACTTTGGTCTTTTTCCCGATCGACGCGAAGTTGAAAACCCCTGCAAGGCCATAAACAACACAAAACCTGGCTCGTGCCTGAAGAAATCCATAAGAAGAGACTGACGCAGGGATGGCAACGAGAACACACAACATTGGATCTCCGGATGTTGCGACAATTATCCCCGTCATGAGTATGGTGATCACAAGGCCGGCGTAAC
>QKGJ01000152.1 GCA_003251275.1 Ignavibacteria bacterium | reverse complement strand
GACATTCGGCTCGTGTACGCTCCACCGGAAGCGATCGGGGTGTACGGGGGTGAAGTAGACAACTGGGTTTGGCCGAGGCATACAGGGGATTTCGCATTCATGCGCGCGTATGTCGGTCGCGATGGAAAACCGGCGGCGTATGCAAAGGAGAATATCCCGTTCACACCCCGATGGTCTCTCCCCATTTCGACCAAGGGGATTGCCGGAGGTTCGTTTGTCATGATTCTTGGTTTCCCGGGAAGAACCTTCCGCTACCGCGATTACGGCGCGGTCAAAGTCGCTCATGACGAAACCCTTCCCACCATTGCGGACCTGTATAAGAAACGAATCGATATCATTGATGCGATCAGTGCATCGGACAGGAGTGTTGGCATTAAGTACGCGTCCAAAGGCAGGCGACTTGCGAACACGTACAAGAACTATCTCGGCACGCTGGAGGGAATGCGACGGTCCGATCTTTTGCTGGTCAAGAAGAATGAGGGGAATGAGCTCGGGGCATTCATTGCCGTCAACCCCGGGATGAAAGCACGCTATGGGAACCTGATGACCGAGCTTGGCAAGGCAGCGGAAGAAATACGACAATTCAACAGGAAGAATGTCCTTTTCTCGAATATCCGATCCGCCGTCGAGGCACTTGGCATCGCCTTGAAGATCATGGATTACTCGGATCTCTTCCACGAGGATTCCGTTGGTGAGATCACTCGTCCATCGGAGGAGTACAAAGCCTCTGTCCAGCGGGGATTGGAAAACACCTTCAAGGATTTCGACCAGCGAGTGGACCGGGAGATGCTGGTCGCGATGATCATGGCTTCAGTACAGATGCCGGGCGATCAACGAGCGCAGATCTTCAATGATCTGATTGATGAAACCACAAACACCGCGCGAGAAGAAAAAGTTCGAGAGTACGTCCAGGACCTTTATGATGACACAAAGGTCGTTTCAATCGACGGGTGCCGGGAATTGCTCGATGCCGATCACTATGCCGACATCGATGATGATCCGTTCGTCCAACTTGCCCGGCGTTTCTCTGCCGAACAGAGGCCTTTGACGAATCAAGGAAGGGAGTATAACCAAAAAATCGCGGAACTCCGGAGAAACTATAGCGAGGCCTACCTTGCGTGGAAGAAGGGAGATTTGGTGTACCCGGACGCGAATCGGACATTGCGTCTCTCCTACGGCACCGTCCAGGACCTGAAGCCACGCGATGCGGTGACGTACAATTATTTCACCACGCTCACTGGAGTGATGGAGAAAGAAACCGGCACCCCCCCGTTTGATGTTCCTTCAAAATTGAAGGAACTCTGGAAGAAAAAAGACTTCGGACGTTATGCCGATCCGAAGACCGGTGATATGCCGGTTGCATTTATCGCCGATCTCGACATCACCGGCGGGAACTCTGGCAGCCCTGTCCTGAATGGAAGGGGCGAAGTTATAGGTTGTTCTTATGATGGGAATTGGGAGTCGATCGTTGCGGACTATTACTTCCAGGATCAGTATAACAGGGCTATTAATGTGGATTCTCGTTATATGCTGTTTATCCTGGATAAATTCTCCGGCGGGAAGAGATTGTTGAACGAACTGGTACTTCGCTGATTTTAGCCGTTCCAGCACAATTTCCAAAAAGATTGTATATTGAGAAGGTGCCGGCAGGCAATCTCCACCTATTTCCGCGTTTTCCAGTAAGGGAACAATTCCTCGTTTTCGACCACTTGCTAACAGGGCAGTCTCGTGCTGAGATATGATTATTTCTCCAAACTGGTATCTGGATCGATGAACTACCGAACGATACCAATACTGTTTCTTCTCCTCGTCAACCTGGCAACCGCCCAGTGGAGTACCGATCCTGCGACAAACACGCCGGTCACCGTCGCGACTGAGAATCAATCCGACCCGGTAATAGCATCAGACGGGTTTGGAGGATCGTTCGTTGCATGGTCCGATCGACGGGGACAAACGCTCGATATCTACATCCAACATTTTGACAATCTCGGCACACCGCGGTGGGCGACAAATGGCATTCCATCATGTGCCGCAGCGGGCGACCAGGATCATCCTCAGATAACCGCTGATGGCGTTGGTGGTGTCATCGTCTGCTGGCGCGATGGACGCGGTACCGATCCAACGAACATTGATATTTTTGCTCAACATTTTGATTACGGTGGAAATGCGTTGTGGCCTTCGGACGGAGTCCCTGTTTGCAACGAGCCATCTCGTCAATCCAATCCGGCGATTGTATCGGACAATGCCGGTGGAGCGATTATCGTATGGGAAGATTCAAGGAACGGTGTCAATAACACCGACATTTATGCCCAGCGTGTAAGCGCTTCCGGAACGATGATGTGGCAAGTGAACGGCAATCCCATAACAAGAGCAACGAGCTTCCAACAATTTCCATCGTTGATAAGTGACGGTCTTGGCGGTGCTTTTGTGGCGTGGAAAGATACGCGCAATGGCAATGGAGATGTGTTTGCGGCGCATGTCAATGCCACTGGCACCAATACCTGGCTTACAAACGGTGTTTCTGTGGCAACAGATAGCAACAGCCAGGAGAATCAGATGCTTCTCACCGATGGGGCGGGGGGGCTTTACGTCGTCTGGGAAGATCTCCGAAACGGGGCCGACGATAATTTATTCATGCAGCGATTCAATGCTGCCGGAACGGCGCAGTGGCTTGCGAATGGAGTACAGATT
>QKGJ01000346.1 GCA_003251275.1 Ignavibacteria bacterium | reverse complement strand
CTTTTCGTTGAGCAGGGGTTGGTTTTGCCGTACCGACGTCAAGGAGCTTGTATACCTGGCGGGAGTCTGCGGAGATAATTTCTGCTTTGAGAAGAAGAGCAAGCTCAAGAGCAACACCTGTCTTGCCGGACGCAGTGGGCCCGACAAGGACGACTATTGAGCGGTTGTTGTTCACAGAGGAGATCATCAAACGTCATGGATTTTACTTCCACCCCATCTTCCCCACAAGAGGGACGAATTTGAATCCGTGGACTTCCGTTCTATCAAATGCCTCTCCTCTCCGTGTGCAGACGATGAGGTTTTGCATTTCCAAATCGCCAACGGGAATAACGAGTTTGCCCCCATCAACAATTTGCTTGAGAAGGGATTCGGGAACGTCTGGTGCACCGGCAGTGACTATGATGCCGTCGAATGGAGAGTATTCGTTCCAACCAATCGTCCCATCACCTCCCTTCGTTGCAATCCGATAACCGAGTCGGTCCAAAGTTTTTCGCGCCGTCGCGAGGAGTTCGAGATTTCTTTCAATGGAAAACACACGGGCTCCCATTTCACAGAGTATCGCGGCCTGGTATCCGGACCCCGTGCCAATCTCAAGAATTCGGTCACGTTCGCGAACACCGAGTGCCTGCGTCATAAATGCGACAGTGTAGGGCTGAGAAATAGTCTGCCCCTTGCCAATCGGAAGAGCTGAGTCTTCATATGAACGCTGGGTAAATGGTTCAGGAACAAAGAGGTGGCGCTCCACACTTGCCATTGCCCGGAGCAACCGCGCATCAGATATACCGCGATCCTTGAGCAGCGCGATCATATCCTCTCTATCCAAATCGAAACGGCCCACCCTCTACTCCACGTTATGCTGTATTCTTGACAAGTTTCCAGACTGAAGTGAGTGACCGCTCTGCCTCCACATTCAAACGATCACGAAGTTCCTTTTTCAAAAGTGCGGGAGTAAGGTTTCGGGTCATTGCCCCATTCTCCACTATTGAAATTGTACCGGTCTCCTCCGAAACAACGACGACAACAACATCGGCTTGCTCTGAGATACCCAGGGCGGCCCGGTGTCGCGTCCCGAGGTTATGCCCGTCCCATGAGGTGATAGCAGAGAGATTCAGCGTTACGCGAGCCGCTTCGATCATTCTATCCTTGATAATGACGGCGCCGTCATGCAACGGGGATTTCGGATTGAATATTGAAAGAAGCAACGAACGACTAACAAGAGCTTCAAGGCGCGTTCCTGTTTCAACAAACGTTCGGAGTCCCGTCGCCCGCACAAAAACGATGAGGGCACCATGCTTCTTCTTGGAAAGCTCCGTGACCGCACCAACGACTCCCTCGATGGAATCCTCCACATTAATCTTCAGGAAAAACTGGATCACTGGGTTTCTCCCGATCAGAACAAGAAGGCGGCGGAGCTCTGGCTGGAAGAGCACAATAAACGCGATCACCCAAATGTCAGTGAGGGTCCGGAGGATCCAGCTCATTACCTGAAGATGCATTGCCTGCGCAACAAACGAAAACGCAATGATCAGAAGGAGGCCGACGAAAATCTGTGCGGCAATGGTTCCCCGCATTACAAGATAGAGGCGGTAGAAAATGAACGAGACGATCGCAATATCGATGAAGTCGGTTATCGAGACGCTCAGAAATCCTATCTTGAATAATTCCATGTTACTTGCTCCAGGGCTCTTCAAGAGAGTTCTTAATCTCGTCGGCAACAGCCAACGCCCGTTTTGTTTCTTTCACGTCGTGGACCCTGAGGACGTCCGCCCCGTACAAAGCACATGCTACCGCTGCAGCCAGAGAGCCCTCCAGCCGATCAGAGACCGGCAGATCAAGGATATTCCCAATAAAGGATTTGCGTGACGGACCGAGAAGAATAGGGTACCCAAGTGCCCCAAACTTTGGCAAGCCCTTGATCAGTTGCAAGTTCTGCTCCTGGCGTTTGCCGAAACCAATCCCCGGATCAAGAAAAATCTGTGAGATCCCAGCCGCCCTGCCATTCGCGAGCGCGTTCTCAAAGTATCTAGCAATATCCGCAAATAGATCGACATAAGTTGGGTTGTCCTGCATGGATTGTGGAGTTCCTTGCATATGCATAATTACCGCGGAAGCCCCGGCATACCCAATTGTCTCTGCCATTGCTAAGTCAGCATGGAAACCGCTGATATCATTGATCATCACGGCACCTGCTTTCAGCGCCTCTGCCGCTACAGACGACTTCGTGGTATCAACGGAGATCGGAACACCGGTCATAGTGCGAAGCTTTGAGACCACCGGGATAATGCGCGAAAGCTCTTCCTCAATTGAGACCGGCTGTGCACCATCCCCGTAGGTTGCCCCCTTTGGTCTGGATGATTCTCCTCCAACGTCAAGGATGTCCGCTCCTTGCTCAATTAGTTCCAGTCCATGTTCAACTGCGCGATCAACATCATAATAGCGCCCACCATCCGAAAATGAATCCGGTGTGACATTGAGTATCCCCATAAGGTACGTTCGCTTCGAAAAATCGAACGCGGTGCTTCCAAGGTGAAAAACAGTAGGCCTTGCCATGGTCGCCATATTCATCAAAGTAAGCGGCAATATAGAGAAATGGGCTTGCTTGCGCAAGAAAGGGGAGAAACGAGAAAGGTGATCTCTCGATCACCTTTTCTTTACCTACGATTTCTTCTTCGCAAGAGAGCTCTTCCGCATGGCACGAGCACGCTCC
>QKGJ01000290.1 GCA_003251275.1 Ignavibacteria bacterium | reverse complement strand
GGAAAACGAAGAGGGGGGTGCGGAGGAATAGAGGTAAGACAATCAGGGGTGGGCAAACTTTTTCTATTTTCCACCGCGCAGGACGATAGCCCACTTACCGAACGGACAACCGAGACGGTTGTCCTACTGCTTATCGTCTCTCGAAGTATCTAACTACTTCGGCTGAAAGCTGCGGCAGGTCACCAACGGTCTTCATCAATCTTATATACTTAGTAAAGAAATCATCCGGGCCGTTGGCGATGGTTTCGGTGAGAGCCTGTCGTCCGAGATTATTGTCGATTGCGCGTGCGATGATCATGCCGGTGATCGAACCGTAATTCCCCCAGTAGCCGGAGGTGTTGGATTCCTGGATGATTCGTTGCGAACGCTGTGGTGGCGTGGTAGGTGAAAGCAGCTCATGAGCCTTGTTGTTAAAATCGCTGATTGCCTGTTGCACATTGCCCACCTCGCTTGGCTGGAATTTTCCCCGCGAGCGTTGAATGAGCGAGAGATAATATGCAATCCCCTCATTGTGTGAAAGATCGGCAAGCTGGTCCAAATAAGATCTTTGTGCGGTGTAGTATCTTCTCCACGGAGTTGATTCCTCTTTGTAAACAGAGAACGCCGCGTGAAAGACCTCGTGCGCAACAACGCTCATCGTCCACAAAAATCGCTCGTCCACATCACGTCCGTAGTACACCGCCTTGGCAAGATTTAGCACGATGGTGACTTGCCCTGCACCCTCCCCCACAAACGATGGCGTATTGCCGCGCCAGACAACCCGGTTTACATACGCGTCGATATTCTGATGTCCGAAGGCAACGACGTACAGCGGGACGGTAACACTAATGCTCGTCCCCTGAGGAAACAACTGCTCCACGGTGGAGACAACACGGCGCGAGAAATTTCGCGCCTTCATTTCCTGGAGTAACTCTTCCATCTGCGCGACTGCTGCGCGAGCGCGCGTCAACTGAAACACATCATCGCCGGCTGTTTGCCCGAACTTCACCGCCTGCAGCTGTTCTTCCAATGTTGCTGCCGTCAAAGGTCTCCGCGAAAGGGCTGAGGTGGTAGCAAGGGCAAGTTGGCTGCCTCTGAGTGAGGAGATTTGCGTTGGACTACCGATGCCGCGATAGAGCTCGATGGTATTTTCTGCGGACTGCGAGTCCATCGCAAGCTGTAAATTGAACCGTGAATCCTGCGCATGAAGAAGGGACGAGAGGAAAAGAAGTGAAACGCTTCCAAAAACGGAGCGGTGAGTCCATCCCATCATTGGCTACTGCACCTTCACGACAACCATTGTCATGTCGTCATGTTGTGGTGCACCCCCTGCGAACAACTTGATTTCTTGGTCAATCAAGTCGAGTACTTGCTGTGCGGAGCAATCTTTACAGTCAACCGATCCCATAAATCTCTCCAGTCGCTCAGTACCGAATAATTCCTGCCGCGCGTTCATTGCCTCCGTAATGCCATCCGTCAGGAAGAGAAGCAAGTCCCCCGATTGTAGTTGAACGCATTGCTGTTCGTACGCAGCATCCTCCGTCATACCGAGTGGAAAAGGAACCCCATTGGAATTCAGCCAGCGTATCGTTTCTCCCGACCGAAGCAAGGGCTTCATCTGACCGGCGTTTGCAAATGCAAGGGTTTTGCTTGAAAGATCGAACGATGCGAGGAGAAAAGCAACAAAGTGCCCGCGCTTGCTGTGCGAATAGACCGTCGCATTAAGTCGTGTGAGGATATCAGCTGGAGAGGTTGTCTGCTTCGCTTCACTCGCAAAGGCGCCGCTCGTGAATACTGCAGACATCGCTGCCTGCATCCCCTTTCCGGATACGTCGAAGATCGAAATCCCAAACTTCGATCCTCCATCCAACGAGGCGTAGTCGTAATGGTCACCTCCAACTTCCCTGGCGGGAATCGTCGTGCCCGCAATATCAAATCCGCGCACAGTGGGTTGCTCTTTCGGCATGAGAGAGAGTTGCACCTCATGCGCAAGACGCAGCTCTGTTTTCAGTTCATCCTTTTCACCACGTTCAGAGGAAACCACCCACGCAAGAAGATTAACAGCCGCAAGCACGAGCGTGCCGGCAATAACGAGGGGCATAAGTCCTCCGCCGATATCGATAAACGCAGCGAGAACACCAAGAGCGATCAATGTGTAGGAGATTACAACAAGGCGTTTCCGATCGACAGGGATTCCAGCGTAGATGGCGTCGGTCCAGAGAAGGGAAAACACCATCGCGTCCCAGACCTTCACATTCTCGCCGCCGGATTCTATCTTCGATTTGTATGCGTTTCGTCGGTCGCGAACAGCCATCCGAATCCGATCCCAAGTGATATATATAATGCCTGCTATTAACAGGTCGAACCCCAGGCGATCCCATTGCCGTGTCGAAAAACCGACACCCATGGCACTCACTAACTCAATACCAATCAGAATCTTTAGGAAGGTGATAAGTATTTTCTTGAAGCGTACCGGGTCAACCATTGTGCACAAGGGTAGTGAACGGAAAGGACTGCAAGATATTACGGTTTCTTCGCTGTGATGTTTCCATCATCGTGTCGGTCTGAATCGGACGGTTTCTGGCTTGCCCGTTGAAACCGAGAGAACAGGGGTGTGCGGATAACGGGGGAAGGTTGGACTTTTTCGGGAGAGACTGCAGAGAATGAATTTGCTACCTCGCGTGGTTGTAATTATCTCTGCATGGAGGCATGACGCGCATAACCCCTCGATCATCGTTTATTCCACCATAGGAATCTTCACACCCATGGTGCGGGCATTCTCTACCGCACGATCATACCCTGCATCGGCATGACGAACGATGCCCATACCAGGATCATACGTCAGAACGCGTTCGAGGCGCTTCTCCGCCTCCCTTGTTCCGTCGGCGACGATCACCATGCCGGCATGAATCGATAAACCCATCCCCACGCCGCCGCCGTGATGAACACTCACCCAGCTCGCACCGCCAATGGAGTTCAGCATCGCATTCAGAATCGGCCAGTCCGCGATTGCGTCACTTCCATCCTTCATTTTTTCAGTTTCACGGTTCGGAGAGGCGACGGAACCGCAATCAAGATGATCTCTTCCGATAACGATGGGGGCTTTGACCTCACCGTTCCGGACAAGATCGT
>QKGJ01000168.1 GCA_003251275.1 Ignavibacteria bacterium | reverse complement strand
CAGCGTCGTGACCGTGTTTCTTTCTCGTCTCACGGATGACGTTATTAAAGAGGCCGTCCGTGCGCTTCCTGCCGAGTACTATGAGAAGGATGGCGCACGCATTGAGCATGCGTTAATCTCGCGGCGTGATGAATTCCGGGACGCGACTGACACCTATTACCAACAGCTTGCGAACTTTGTTGATGTGTATTTTAGCGACAAACGGGAATACGTGGAGGTAATTCGGCTAAAGAGCGGCGATGTCGATATTACTGCATGGCGAAGAGACAAGGAGACCAGTGATAAAAAAGATGATCCGCCGGTCTATCATCGACTCTTCAGAACCGACGAGACTCGAGAGATACGATTGTTCATGCTTGGCGGAGACGATAAAGTGGTGATCTCGGGGGATGTTCCCCGCAGTATTATCGTACGGGTCGATGGTGGAAAAGGAGATGATGAGTTGGTGGATGAGTCAGTGGTGCACGGTGTTTTGTGGGGATTCGTCTTTTTTATCCCGCAGGCTGACCACATGACTTATTTCTATGATCATTCCGGGGACAATCATGTCGTCGAAGGATCAGGCTCATCCTTTGACAAAAGTAAGGAGTAGCATAGTGGAGAAACGAGGATTTGAGAGAAAAACTTTCTGTTTTATTTTCGGCATTATTTTTCTGGCAGGATGTGCGGGGCAAGAGTCGGTGACACGGGAAAAGATCGCGCCTTTGACGGTGATTGCGATCGGCGATGCGGGTGAAAAGGGGAAAGAGCTGCGGTCGAACGCTAGCTACATCAACGATATGTTCACCGGACGACACGACGCGGGACAATTCAACGCAATGATTTTCCTCGGAGACAATTTTTATACCACCGGCCTGAACATCCCTGCGAATGATGTCAGCGGTGAAGTCAAATCGATCCTCGGTCCGTTCCGGGATGTCTTTGAATCGCTCGGCAGAGACAATGTTCATGCAGTTGCCGGGAACCACGACTGGTATGCCGGTAATGGCGTGGAGTTCTCCTTTCTCTTTGGTCTGATCAATATTGAGACGTGGCCCCTCGGCTTGAGTGATGTTGGCAACCGGCGTGAAGCAGAGTTGACCCAATGGACATACCACTACGCGATGCCGTCTGCTGCCGCTTTTTCTCTCTTCCCTGGAAGCGAAGACAGCGTCCAGTTTCTCTTCGTCGATTCTGCATTGCCGCTTCGCACCGAACTTGAAGCATGGCTGCCCACGATCGATAGTCTCCGGAACCTGTTGAAAAACTCTGCCACACGTCCTCATCTGCTGTGGCGGATTCTGACCATGCACCACCCGATGAGAACCGTCGGCGAACATGGCGGGTTCACCATCTGGAACGACGAGACCCAACAGGTCGATTATCGAACACCATGCAACAAGGACTCCAACGCAATTGGGTGGGTGAAGAACTGGTTTGACCCGGAGGATGTGTGCACCGACCGCTATCAGCAATTCCTTGATTCGCTTCGCTCGGTTATTCATCAGGCAGGCGTTCCAATCCAACTGGCGTTGTCGGGACACGATCACAGCCTGCAGCTTCTCACGCTCCCCGAAGCCGGGTCGTGTACAGTGTGCCCGCGGATTCAGGTTGTCTCCGGCGCCGGGGCAAAGACCACCCGCGTGAAACTTCCCTCGCCCCCGGATGTGTACACGGCTTCGCAGGTGAAGGAGAAGGGAGAGTCGCTTCCGGGATTCGTGCAGCTTCAGTTTGAGAAGGAGAAAGTGCGCCTGATCTTCTTCAATGGATACCGGGGAGAAAAAATTGATATGGGAAATGGTCAGACTCGTTTCTGGGTCAGCAGAGAGGGGAAGATGATTCAAGAATGAATCGGCTTTGCTGCATAGGACTTCTTCTCTGCTCTCAGGTTCTTGGCGCAATGGCGCAGGATGGTGAAGACGCGCCCGTTCCACCCTGGCGGGACGTCTTTGCCCAAAAGTATGAGCACCCGCGGGACTATGGCCATGACGTTGCACTCGGAGTGATGTTTGGAATAATAGCCGGCGAGGGGGTGCTTCTTGGTGCCGGCCCTATCGTCTATGAATTCGGATACAGGACATATCCCTACGTCTATCGCATGGAACTTACTGCTGGGGCTTCGATTCCTACAGCGCGATACAAGGTGGTTTATACTCTTGCAATGCCATCATTAGGCAAGAAAGTTGGATTGAAGGGGCTCGCTCAGTTTTCTGAACTTGAGGTGAAGAATTTCTACGGGTTTGGAAATACCACGCCGCGCGATAAATCCCTCGAGGACAAGGATTTTTACAGAGTCTCTTCCCGTGAGGTGCATTTGCTCCCGGCGATCAGTTATCGGGTTTCTCCACAAAGCAACATAAGTCTAGGGTTATCGATCAAATACTTTGAGTTTTTTCCTGAGGAGGATCGCTTCACCGCGAATCAAAGCCTTCCAGAGTTCAGAGACTCACGCACGATTGTTGGCGCTGGCGTGGGTTATCGAATGGACTCGAGAGATCACCCGCTTATTCCCCATAAGGGAATTGTTTTGGACGTCCGCGCCGGGACGTTTCCTTATGTGTTTCGGAATCTTTCTCCCTTCCACAAACTCTCCGGCGATCTACGCTTTTTCGTTGGTGACACGATCGGAACGGATGTCATGCTTGGGGTTCGAATTCGGGGCGAAAAGATCATTGGTGATTTTCCGTTGTATGAGTCCGCCTTCCTCGGTGGAGGCAATTCCCTTCGTGGTTTTCTTCCCGAGCGTTTTGCAGGCGATGCTTCAGCCGTGGGAAGCGCGGAACTGCGTTTCTCTCTCTTCAGGGAGACAATTCTGATCCCTACAGAAGTAGGGATGTTTTTTCTGGCTGATGCAGGAAGAGTCTGGTATAAGGAGTCATCTCCCGGACCGTGGCACACCGACCTTGGTGGAGGTATTTGGCTCGCACCACTGAACCGTGACGTCATTATCTCCGTTTCGGCGGCTGGATCGGTTGACGGTCTTTTTGTGAATGGAGGAATCGGTTTTGGTTTTTAGTCCAGGCAGAATCAAACAGAGGAGTAGTTCATGGCTTCACGACATCCAATTGATGAAGAAGTTTATCCACCGTTTTCCGGGTTTCCGAAAGCTGGTATCGACTTTTTTCGGAAGTTGAAGAAAAACAACAAACGCGAGTGGTTCCTGAAGCACAAAGAGGAATACGAAGAGCTAGCTCGGTTTCCGATGCAATGCTTGATCGCCACTCTGCGGCAGACAATGGCAGGTTCAGCGCCCGAGATTGAATTTAATCCGAAGCGGAGTATCTTCCGTATCTACCGGGACGTTCGTTTCAGCAAGAACAAAGCGCCGTACAAGACAAACATTGCGGCCAGCTTTCAACTCCGCGGCCGCAAAGGCCCCACAGAGACACCTGGACTATACCTGCACATTGCGCCAGGAGAGGTCTTTCTTGGAGGAGGATTATATATGCCCGCCGGTGATCAGATTAAGAGGATCAGAAAATCCATTGCAGGTCAATCGAAAGACTTTTTGAAAGTTATCAATGATCGGAAGTTTAAGAAACATTTCGGAGGTTTGATGGGCGAGAAGCTCAAGAAGGCCCCGCTTGGATTTCCGGCTGATCATCCGATGATCGAACATTTGCGGCATAAGCAGTTCTTTGTCTATCGCGAGTACTCTGAGAGTGTTAGCCGGACCGCGAAGTTTGCCAGGACGGTTTCCAAAGATTTCGTCTTGATGATGCCACTTATTCGCTGGCTCGCGAAAGTAGTTTAGCAACATGCTGGACACCTTGCCTGTTCGAAACTATCACGGGCTTTGGCCCGTGGTAAACTGAGGAGAAAAAACACTCAGGGGTTTTAACCCTGAACAGTAAGTACCTTAGGGCTAAACCCGCGCTATCTAGTTGAGCTGTTTTGGTCTTCCCACGACCTAAAGGTCGAGGGGATTCTACTATTCAACGACCTGTTGGAAACCTACCGCACAGCATGGACATCTTCGTAATCTGTCTTGTAGCGCTCGTTGCCTCAGGTCTGACATTGTTCTCTGGTTTCGGCCTTGGGACTCTTCTGTTGCCAGCCTTTCTGATATTCTTTCCGGCGGAAATAGCAGTTGGGTTGACGGCGATTGTTCACCTCTTCAATAATTTCTTCAAACTTGCGGTACTTGGCAAACATGCCAACCTTCGGATCGTTTGGCGTTTCGGCGTACCTGCGATCTTTGCCGCAATTGGCGGCGCCTCCTTGCTGTTCCTTCTCGCGGAGGCGGAGCCGATTCTTCGTTACGAATTTCTTGGAAGAGGTCACGCGATCACCCCGGTCGGTTTGTTCCTTAGCATATTGATTCTTGGGTTCGCCCTTGTTGAGATCTTGCCGTCGGTAAACAAGCTCCAAATCAATACTTGGTACTTGCCTGTTGGGGGCGCGTTGAGTGGTTTTTTCGGAGGACTCTCGGGGCACCAGGGTGCCTTGCGCAGTGCCTTTCTGATCCACGCAGGATTGTCGAAGGAAGCATTCATCGGGACCGGCGTCGCAATCGCATGCCTGATTGATATTACCAGAATCATCTTTTACGCGAATCACATTCAAACCACGGCCATCGGCGATAACCTCGCAATACTTATTGCTGCAACACTCTCGGCCTTTGTTGGAGTGTTTGTTGGAAGTAGATTGGTTAAGAAAGTGACGATGAGAACCATTCAGTTGATGGTGGCGATCCTATTGGCGGTTGTTGCCGTTGGCCTCGGGTTGGGATTATTTTCATAAAGGAGGAAGATCATGTTCACGCTGACCTCTCGTTCATATCCGAATAACGGAGAGATTCCCTTAAAGTACGTGTACAAGACTGTCGTGGGGGGAAAAGACAAATCGCCGGAGTTTTCCTGGGATGATCCGCCGATAACGACGAAGTCATTTGCACTGTCCATTGTGGACCCACATCCTGTTGCCAAGAACTGGGTGCACTGGTTGGTGGTTAATATTCCCTTCCGCGATCGGAAAATTGTTGAAGGCGCGTCGGGAACAAACAGCCTCCCCGCAGGGGCGAAGGAATTGTTGAATTCGTATAGTGAGTTTGGCTATGGAGGACCCGCGCCGCCCAAGGGCTCAGGTGAGCACCCCTATATTACGACGCTCTATGCGCTCAACATTGAGAAGCTCGATCTTCCGGTGAAGACTTCGCTTCGCCAGTTTGAGAATGCAATCGAGGGGAAAGTGATTGCGGAGGTCAGCTACAAAGGAATATTTGAGCAGCGATAATCTAGTCCACCCGTATTCTTCCCCTGAGGAAGTTCAAGAAGTCGATGGCAGATGCGTTGTTCATGTTTTCAAGTGATGCCTGCGCTGCATAGGCAATTGCATTATTCCGGTCGCCAAGTCGGTACCACGAGCGCGAGAACCGCAGAAGCAAATCATCCTGGCGAACGTCTTGGTCTCCGGGTCTGGTTTGGCGAAGAACAAGCGCCCGCTGGTAATGCGCTACCGCTTCTTTAAAACGCATCGTCTTGTAGCACAAATCTCCCAACCGAATATGCGGCGTGTCCAGTGTATCGCCGGTGAGTACAACAATCCGCTGTAAGATTTTTTCGATCTCCGATCCGTTAAAACCCTCCATCATCGACGCGCCGTCAAATTCAACGTCAAGCTTCAATGAAGCATATTCAGTGAGGGTGTTCGGATCATTCGGCTTGAGTCGTACCATGCTACCCAGATACGAAAGAGCCTCGTCGTTCCTTCCCATATATTTTGCCGCGCGCGACAGATAATACAAGACTGTGTCATCCTGAGGGTTTCTCGAGACATACTCCTTGAGCATAGAGTAGCCAAGCGCCATTGAGCCGCGCAGAGGAGTGGACTGCAGTTTGCCTATCGCCGCACGTTCGCTATCCTTTAACGGATGTATCCGGAGGTACTCTGTCAGGAGAAATTTGTTATGATGAAAAACGATTCGTTCATCGTATGCTTCGAACTTCGGCGTCCCTTTGTTGAGGAAAAATGCCTCCGGCGCCCAATATTCGAGCAACGGCCTGTCCTCGGTGTTCAGCGGACCGGCGCTGGTATACTGTTGAACGGCAACATCCGTCATGACCTGCAATGAGAGAAGCGTTGGGACATCGTCAATTCCAATCCGATGAAGATTTGCACGGACTTCAGGTATTTCTAATTTTTGCTTTAGAGACTCTTCGTTGAGTTCCAACGGTTGCAGTGAACCCAGAAGAACGATATCAGTGGTCAGGGATTGCCAGATAGTCACGTGAGGAAAAACAGAGCGAAAGGTACGGAGCGCCAACTTGACCGTTTCATCATTCATTTCGTACAAATGAAACCACTGTACCATCGTTCCCTTTTTGGTCAGGCGGGCTTTGCATTCCTGTAGAAATTCCGACGTGTACAGATTTCCCACTCCGGCAATCCAAGGATTGGTCGGCTCACTGATGATCACATCGTAGTTATTCCTCGTGAGCTTCAAGAAGGCAAGGGCATCGTCGATGGAAAGTGTTACACGTGGATCGCTAAGAGGATCGTTGCTAGTGGCGTTAAAAAATGCTGACGCCTTCACCACCTCGGGCGATATTTCCGCACAATCGACACTCTTCACGGGATGGGTGAGAACGCTGCCAAGGGTCACGCCGCTCCCGAGTCCGATGACAAAAACCCGTTCCACATTATCCTGCAATAACAAAGGAAGTTGCGCCATCATCGTTTGTGATGGAAGATCTGTAACGGAGGAAGCATCTGCCTTTCCATTCACAATCAACACACGCTCATGTTTGTATTGTAATACAGCGACTGTCGCGGAACGACCTTCTTCGTAATACAACTGTTTATCGTTCACAAACAATCCTTCATACTGGTCGAAGGAATCAGGCGGAGGAATGTTCTTATTGATCATCCTGAATGCGCCAGAAAGCATTACCGTCTGACTCCAGTTTGGAGCAAAGATGCCATAGAGAAGACCGGCGCCCGCAAGGCAGCCAATGAGGACTGGTCTCCAGCGCTTGTGGATAACCGATGTGGAGAACGCTACCTTTATGGCGACCACGATATTGATGAGCACTCCCAACTCGATGGTTTGCTTGATGCCGATCAAAGGGATCAGAACCAAACCAGCCATGAGCGCCCCGACAACAGTCCCGAGTGTATTCACAGAGAAAACGTTGCCAATCGATTTTCCCATCACTGTCACGGAGCGCGTCGCAATCCTGCTGGCAATAGGGAGAGTCATTCCCAGGAAGATCGTCGGAACGACCATGATAATGAGACAGAGAATGAACTCAAGAGAGAGGAAGATCGGATATGTTTCAGTGGTCCGGTTAAGGATATTCCCGAGACGGATAAAGTAATAAGGGACACGGCCGTACAGCGGCAGGGTCACCATCATTGCAAGTGCGACCCCAGCCTGACACCCTGCCAACAGCCACACAAGGTTTTTCGTTTTGTTGATAAGAAGCGAGACGAGAAAACTACCAAGCGTAATACCGGTGATAAATGCGATCAGCATAAGCGAAAAGGAATACGTCGACGATCCAAGCACCGGAATTAAGAGACGCACCCAGCCGATTTCATAAACCATGGCCGTCGCGCCGGAGATACCCGCCACAATAATTGCAAGCTTCGCTTCTTGCTCCGAGAATGCATGATCGTGATGTTCTTGCTGTTTTTCGTTTTCACTGAGAACGAGTCGTGCAATTGCAAGTGCCCCAATTGCGAGAACAATGTTGATGGTACCGGATGAAAACATTGAGAGTTTCAATCCGATCATCGGAACTAGAAAGAATCCGCCAAGGGCCGATCCGATGACGGCGCCAAAGCTGTTAAGAAAATAAAGCTGGGCGACGTTCTTTCCCGCTTCATCAAGTTTGCGCGACAGGGTCCGAACCAGAATCGGAAGAGTTCCACCCATGAGCGCTGTCGGGAACAGGAGCGAGAGGATGCTGATGATCAGCTTCAAGAACGCAACTGCTGCTCCGTCGCTTGCGAGGTTCATCGATTGAACAAAGGCAATGAATCCGTCGCGAAGGAACGCAATCAAGAATGGATAGATAAGGCAGTAAATGCCAATGCCAAATTCAAGATATGCGTAGAGCCGGAGCGGCTGTTTCACTCCATCAGCCTTGCGCCCCCACCACCAGGCGCCGATTGCTAGTCCACCCATGAATGTCGCCAGGACAATAGTCTGCGCAACGGTAGTATTTCCCAGAAACAGCGAAAGGTATTTAAACCAGACGATCTGATAGATGAGTCCGGTGGCACCCGAGACAATAAAAAGGAATGCAATAAGCGTGTGGAGTGTCTGGCGATTCATGAGAATTCCATGTGTTTGGATGAAGTTCATTCACGAAATAGGGCAATCCACGTGCCATCGGAAATCCACAATATCATCATAATCAGGTTGTTTACCTTGACATTAATGAGGCAGCGTGGAGAAAGAGGTTGGATACAGCCGCATGGTTAAAGGCAGGCAGTAACTATCGAACGAGTAAAAGAATTTTCTCGATGAAAAGGCAATGCGTCCGAGATGCACTTACTCCTTACTTTTCGGTGAGGATAGAGAGATATTCTTCCCACGGGCCCACCTCATCGTGAAATTGACGAGCGACTGATCGAACGATTTGTCGGATATGGCCAAGGTCATGAACCACCCAGGCGGCAAGCAGTTGTTGCACGGTGACCCGACCTAATTCCGGGTGCATCCCGGTTCGTTGGAGGTCTTCGTTGGTGAGATTGCAATCACGGAGAGCTTCCAGGTTCTTCGTGCGCGCCCTTTGGAATTCAGCGAGCAGCGTGTCCAGCGATTTTTCCTGAATAAACTTCCTGAATCCTTCACGATCGAAGGGTGTAAAGGCAATTGATTCTCCCGTCGCAAGAATCATTCGAAGACGGGGTATCCAATCAACGTTTTCTCCGTCAATGAGATGACCGAGAACCTCGACCGGGCTCCATGCCTCATGCCCTTCACTGCGGTTCGATAGCTGGGCAGGCAGGTCACGGCAAAGTTCTCGGAGGACCGTTGGAGTCTTGGTTAGGAGCACCGCGCATTCAGCGACGGAAAAAATGTGATTAAGATTGCGATGAGTATTCAATAGTTTTCTCTTTCACACTAACGATTTTAATCTGATCAGCGACCTTGATTTCGCCGGCACCCCCTGCAATCAAGTTTTGACCAAAGAGCACCTTGTTCTCATGCGATCTGAATGCAGCGAGAGTTCGGAGTGGTTCGACGCCGGTTTCAGCGGTATCCTGGTTTACTGTTGTAATCGTACATCTGGCGCATGGTTTCACAACTTGGAACGGAATCTTCCCGATATGGATGAGCTTCCAAGAATCTTCCGCAAACGGACCTGCGCCCCGCACTACAATATTCGGCCTAAACCTGTTCATCGGAAATTGCTGCATCAAGCGCGCGTTCACGTCGGCAAGGGATTCTTCTGCGATAAGCAGGAAAGGGAATGCGTCCGCGAAGCTTACCTGCTTTCTCCCCGGGTTGAACTCGGGGTCTATGCGCCGCTCGGAGCTGTCTGTCATTTGCACCAGATGGCAAGGGAAGTTCAAAAAGCTGCTGAACCAATCATCGCAATCGTGACCCACAAACGAGGCCTGCACCGTATCGTCCCATATCACGACAGGAATTGAGTTCCGCACGACCGATTCAAATGGAACGATGAGAGGCTCCATTCCTGATGCGTTGACGAGCAAATGGTCTTTCATAAGGCCGACGTGGATCAGAGCCATCCTTGGATGCTGTCGCTGGGTCATGAATTGGCCGTCGGTATCGATAAGCATCCATCGCCGATCATGTTGGAATCCGCGCTCTTCAATGATCGCCGATTCGAGTGATATGCCCGCCGCTGACTTAATCGGATAAACATTGAGCTGTGTTACTTCAATCATCTATTTCCACGGTATCTTGTATGATCCATAAGGGCTGGCCACGCCCTTCCTCCAAAAATACTCGTACATCAATTTCGAAAAATCCCTCATGACCGGTTTGATATCCTCCTCCAATCCATAGCTTTCCATCACGACAAGAACGTACGGGTTTTCCTTGAGGTGGACGATAGCCCATTCAGTCGTCACGCCGGCAATTCCTCCCGGTTTGAATGAAACGGGAATATCCGATGGAATAGCAGACGAAATTATTCCCCCTTGTGCTTCTTGGAGGATCGAGATGATTTCGTCGCACACTTCTCGTGACACAAACGTGCCCTTGAAGAGCATCTCCATTATTCCGGCAGCCTCCATGGGTGTCGAGAGATTTTCGTCGCCTCTTGCGGATGCATCCTGATCCATCATCCTTCGTTGTACAACGGTCTTAGGGAATCCCAATCCTTGCATTGTCTTGTTGATGTTGTCAATCCCTACAACATCAATGAGTATATTTGTTGCCGTGT
>QKGJ01000343.1 GCA_003251275.1 Ignavibacteria bacterium | reverse complement strand
ACGAGTGGCGGCATCTGGGGGTTGCAGGTTGGCTACTGCCTGATGATTGGCGGTGAAGCGGATCCGGTGAAAGCCCTTGACTCGGCGTTCAAGACGCTTGCACCCCCCGACGGGTATCTCCATTGCGGCGCGTGCGGCTCGGGGCATCTGGTAAAAATGATTCACAACGGCATTGAGTATGGAATGATGCAGGCCTATGCGGAGGGGTTCGATATACTGCGTGCCTCGCCATACGGACTCGATCTGAAAAAGATTGCACACCTCTGGAATCAGGGGAGTGTGGTTCGTTCTTGGTTGCTGGAGTTGGCTGTGCTCGCGCTGGAAAAGGACCCGAAGCTCGAGAAACTGGAGCCGTATGTCTCCGACAGCGGTGAAGGACGATGGACGGTGTTTGAGTCCATCGAGCGGGACGTTCCTGCGCCGGTGCTCACGCTCTCTCTGCAAGCGCGTTTTGCTTCTCGCGACAAAAACTCCTTTGCGCACCGCATGCTCGCCGCACTCAGAAATGAGTTTGGTGGACACGCGGTAAAGTCAAAGAAATAACGCAAGGATCCCTCATCCGGATGAACGACTTCAAAGAATCTGTGTTGCAGACCAATCCATTGCAGGAAGAAGTCCGTATGGAGAAACTTCCCGACCCATGCGTGATGGTAATTTTCGGTGCGTCCGGGGACCTGACAAAACGCAAACTCATTCCTGCAATTTTCGATCTTGCCCGCCAGGGGATGCTTCCTTCGAATTTTGCCATTGTCGGCGTCGCACGGACGCCGATGACCCATGATGCCTTCCGGGAATACCTTGCCGGAGCGATGAAGGAATTCGGCGGTCTTCAGGACTCCGAGACTGCCCTCTGGGATAACTTTGCCCGCGGCCTCTACTATGTTGCGATCGATCCAAGCGTTGCCGAACACTTTGCTCAACTGAAGAAGGAACTCGAGACTATTGATGCTGAACGGGGATCATCGGGGAATCTTCTTTTCTATCTTTCGACGCCGCCAAGTCTCTATGCGCCGGTCACCAAGAACCTGGGTTCCATTGGTCTCCAACGCCCCCGCACACCGGAGAATTGGGTTCGCATCATTATTGAAAAGCCATTCGGAATCGATCTTTCCTCCGCACGTGCGCTGAACGCCGATGTTCTTGAGGTCTTTAAAGAACACCAGGTATATCGCATCGATCATTACCTCGGCAAAGAGACCGTCCAGAACCTGATGGTGTTTCGTTTTGCGAACGGCATCTTCGAGCCGATCTGGAATCGGACCTATATCGATCACATTCAAATCACTGCGGCGGAAACCGTAGGAGTGGAAAGCCGCGGTGGCTACTACGAACAGGCGGGTGCAATGCGCGATATGATTCAGAATCATATGATGCAGCTGTTCGCCCTGACGGCGATGGAACCGCCCGTGTTGTTCGATGCGCAGCAGGTGCGCGATGAAAAGCAAAAGGTCTTTCAGGCGATTCGCCCCATCAAACCCGAAGACGTGCACAAGTACTCCGTGAGGGGTCAATATGCCCCCGGTACTGTGGGAGGGAAAAGCGTTTCCGGCTACAAAGAAGAGAAGGGGGTGTCGAAGGAGAGCGTGACAGAAACCTATGTCGGCTTGAAGTTCACAATTGACAATTGGCGTTGGGCGGATGTTCCTTTTTACGTTCGATCGGGCAAACGAATGCCGAAGCGCGTCACTGAAATCGCGGTCCAGTTCAAGAAAACGCCTCATCATCTTTTTCGTACCATGCCGGCTGATTCGCTCGATCATAACAACATCGTTATTCGTATTCAACCGGATGAGGGAATTTCTCTTCGCTTCAGTTCCAAAATACCAGGTTCCTCCATGCGGATGAGACCGGTGACGATGGATTTTCGCTACGGATCATCATTTGGCGGTCGTTTGGCAGATGCGTACACGCGTTTGATTTTCGATTGTATGTTGGGAGATGCAACGCTCTATGCGCGGGGGGACAGCGTTGATGTTGCGTGGTCGCTCATTACTCCCATCCATGAGGGATGGAAGACCAACAAGAACTCGAAGGTGTATGAGTATCCAGCAGGGACATGGGGACCCAAAGAAGCTGACCAATTGATGAAAACGGACGGAAGACAATGGAGACTACCGTGAAAGTCTTCAGGCAGATCCTCTCCGTCATGATTGTTCTCGCAGTTGTCGGATCGTTCGTATGGCAAATGTCTCTCGGCCTCTGCCCCGTCCCGTAATCCTATTTCGTTCATTAATCCTGAATACAACCTATGAAGCGTACTGCTCTCTTCCTCATTCTCGTTTTTGTTATTCCATCAACCATGTCCGCCGGACCGTGGACCAGAAAAGCAGGAACAGGCTTTCTTCAGGTCGGCTTCAGCACTATTCCGTATAAGAAAGTATATAATGACCAGTCGACAAAAGAGCTGGTTAATGGTACTGTGAGCAATTCGGTGGTGCAGCTGTTTGGCGATGTGGGAATTACCAATGAACTTTCCGCTACGACCGCTATTCCGGTCGTATTTATCTCTGCAAAAGATCTGCAGGGAACAGGCCCATCTTCCCCAAGCAACAGCGGCATCGGAGACATCAATCTCGGGTTTCGCTATGGGTTCTACAATCAGAACGGCTGGGCGATTACGGGTACATCATTGTTTGGATTGCCGACAGGCGACGACACCAATGTGGATGGATTGCTCACGGGCGATGGGGAGTTCAATGTTGCTCTTGGTTTTGCGATAGGCCGGTCATTCTATCCGGCCCCAGTGTTTGCAAGCG